>NZ_PQLN01000104.1:0-14572 GCF_002919855.1 Aeromonas sp. ASNIH8
TGTGGAGGCGTGGTGCAATCAGGCCGCCCGATGAAGCAGGAACCCGGTACTGCGCGAGCAGCTATCACCCAGTAATGGGAATCCCCCTCCTGTGACGCGAAGCGCTAAGGTGGGGGAGGATGTCAAGATGTAGTACTTGTTGATGAAGGGGGGCACGACCAGCACCGGGGTCTTGCCCACCGTCGCTGTGGTCGGGCTGTACTGGATGAGCTCAAAGAGCTCGGTGCGCAGCACTACCCGGCCCGGGGTGGTCGCCAGATCCCGGCCGAGCTCGAAGGCGGACTCGTCGGTCAGGCGGATGTTGAGGTGATCGGCGCTGCGCTCCAGATCTTCGGCCAGGAGCGCAAGGCCGCGCACCAGATTCTGGCCGTCGGACTCCAGGGTGAGCTTGAGCAGCTCCGGGTTGGTGGCCAGGAAGTTGCTGGGAGCCATGGCGTTGACGTACTGGCGGGTGAAAAAGCGCAGTCGCTCCCGGCTCTTCTCGGGCACGCCCTCCAGGGCATCCACCGCCGCCAGCAGGTGTCTTGCGGTCAGCAGATAGGATTGCTTGAGGTAGTCATAGAGGGGTTGCTCGCTCCAGGCGTCGGCCTTGAAGCGGCGATCGCTGCGATCCTGGGTGATCACCGGCTCGCTCGGCTGGCCTGCACTCTTGAGCAGGGTGTGCTGCATCAGCTTGAGCTGATCCTGCCACCAGTTCATCTGGGACTGGATCAGCTGCCAGGGCTGCTGGCTGCCCTGCTCCAGCACCTGGCCCAGATCGTCCAGACTGGTCTGCAGCAGGGCCTGGGCGGTGCGCTCGGTCTGGGCTCTGGCCATGGCCAGCAGCTTGTCGTTGTAGTGGGCCAGGGCCTCGAACAGCGGGCCGTAAGATGATTGGCTCATGTGTTCTCCTTCACCCACGCCCGGGGCGGGCACTTGCCCGTTCTGTCGAGTCGTGGGGAGATGTGGCTGCCCGCAAGACGGGCAGCCAGGGGTTATCAGGCCTTGCCCGTGCTCTTCTTGATGCCATCTGCGGTCAGGGCATCCAGTTCTTCCTTGAACTGCTGGCCGAGGGTGCTGAGCTTCTGGATGTCATCCAGCATCTGGCGGGAGAGCTGGCTGGCGCTCTCCAGCTGCACGGTGCCGAGGGCCGCCAGGCTCTGGGCATCCTGCACCTTGCCGACGGCCTGCAACTGGTTGAGCCCCAGTTCGGCGTAGGCATTGGCGGACGCCAGTTGCAACCGGGTCAGCTGTTCGATGTTGCTGGCCAGCAGCTGGTTGTAGCGGGTGAGGGGAGCGGCAAAGCCTTGCATCTGCTCGGTAAAGCTCTTGATCACGTCCATATTCATCATGGGTCTCCGGTTCGGCAGAACACTGTTTTTGCGGGTCAATCGACCCTTCTTGCGGGTACAGCACGTCATCCCTGTGTTACGTGTTGTTTGCTCTGTTCAAACACACGTTTGAGAATTCTGCAACCAATCCACCTTTGGTATAAATGTTAGTTTCTGTTTGAATTTTCCAATCCGCCGAGAGAGCCATCCCCGGGTTCAGACGAGAGGTGACGCAGGGCAGGGGGCGGGGTCTCGTTCCCCGGGGCCTGCGCTGGTACCCTTGAGCCACACCCTCTTCACAAGGAATCCCCGATGAAACCGTTCGCCCTGCTGCTCGGCTGTGGTGCCCTGACCCTCGCCGGTGTCGCCCAGGCCAGCACGCCGGTCCAGATCTCCCTGCCCGGTGTCAACCTGCCCTCGTCCAATCAGGTGGAAGGGGCAAGGGCTTCCTTCCTCTACGGCCGCACCGGCCAGGTGAAGGGGATCGATCTGCCGGTGTTCGCCCTCTCCGACGTGGATCAATTCACCGGCCTGCAGCTTGGTGTGTTCTTTGGCGCGAGCCGGGTGCGCCATCAGTTTGGCGGGGTCGCCATCAACGCCGTCAACTGGCACGAAGGGCAGGATACCGGCCTCAATCTGGGCTTCGTCAACCTGACCAACAATGTGAAGGGGCTCAACTGGGGGGCGGTCAACATCGCCCAGGGCAATGCCCTGGCCAACGTCGGCTTCGTCAACTATGCCGAACGCACCACGTTCCAGCTGGGATTCGTCAATGCCACCAAGCACCTGGACGGCTTGCAGATTGGCCTGGCCAACTACGCCGAGAACGGCATCTTCCCCATTCTGCCCCTGATCAACTTCAAGAAATCCTTCTAGGGACCAACTTGCCCTTGCTTTAGGAGGGGCAGCCATTACCCTGTGCTCCATCAAGGCTGCACAGAGGTAACAGGGGCATGACAACGGAACACATGGACGCCATCGGCATCGGCTGGGACGTGAGGGGCTGGCAGGGCAATGCCCAGGCGGTGGCGGTGGTGGGTTGGCAGGCCCGGGAGTCGCGTCTGCACTGGCTCGGGATCTCCCCCCTGTTTCGCCTGAGCTCCCGGGTCGCGCCGGATCTGGATGCCCTGCTGCGCCCGGCCCTGCAAGACGAGGTGGCGCTGATGCAGGTGCTGGCCTGCCCGCGCCTTGCTCTCGGCATCGATGCGCCCCTGGCCTTTCCCCGCGCCCTCGCCGATCTGCTGGCGGGGTGGGGGAGCGGCTTTCCCGTGCCCCAGCGGGAGATTGACAACCCTTACGCCTACCGGGATTGCGAGCGCTGGCTCTATCAGCACTATGGCAAGAAGCCCCTCTCCGCCACCTTCGACAGGCTCGGCAACAACGCCACCCTGGCCCTCTCCATGCTGCCGCGCCTCGGGGATCTGCAACTGGTGCCAAAACGGGCGAGGGCTGCCGGGCGCGCGGTGCTGGAGGTCTATCCCGCCCTGGCCAAAATGGGGGGCAAAGCCTCTGCTGTGCGGCCCGAGCTGCAACCCCACCTGCCAGCAATCCTCATCCCTGGAACGGATCCCTATGATGCCGCGCTCTGCGCCCTGATGGCCCTGCAATATGCGGCCGAAGGGGCCGTCACCTCGCTGCCTGCTCTGGTGGACCTGCCGGAGGAGATGGCACCGGACGAAGGCTGGGTCTACCACTTCGCCCGGGATTGAGACGCCCAAGCACCGCGCTCCCTCTGACGACTGCTGGCGACTCGCTGCAGTCACGGCACTGGTGACGTGACTTGCTGTCGCCACTGCGTATGGCTTGCCGTTGCCACGGTGTCAGGCAAGGGGAGGCCGCCTTTGTCCTGTGATCTTCCGACGTCTCCTTGACCCTTGCCCTTGTTGCCTTACTTTGCGACTGCCGACTGCCGACTGCCGACTGCCGACTGCCGACTGCCGACTGCCGACTGGCGCCTTTTCATCGGACCTCATCCTTGATCCCGACTGTTCATGGCTGGTTTAAAAATCACCTTGTATGCCATCAGACAAGAGACGTACAAGTACATTTATCACCCCGCAGCAGCGGGGAGATGGCTCCAGGGTTGTACAGAAACAGGGTAGCGGGGGTCAAATATGCGGCAGGTTAAGCCTGCAGAAGCATAAATAGGGAGTCAGGGCGTTAATTGCTGGAAGAGCCGTCTCTTCATCCGATATATTGCCTCTTTTCCTCAGGCTTCTTGTCCGGTGGTGTCGATGAAACGCATTCTCTCTATCCAGTCCCACGTGGTGTTTGGCTGTGCCGGCAACAGCGCCGCCGTGTTCCCCATGCGCCGTCTCGGCATGGAGGTGTGGCCCATCAATACGGTGCAGTTCTCCAACCACACCCAGTACGAGGCGGGTTGGCAGGGAATGGCAATGCCGGCGGGCCACATTGCCGCCTTGTGCCAGGGGCTTTGCAATATCGAGGTGCTGGCGCGCTGCGATGCGGTGCTAAGTGGCTATCTGGGCTCGGCGGAGCAGGGGGACGAGATCCTGGCGGTGGTGGCGGCGGTGAAACGAGCCAATCCGGCGGCCCTCTATTTCTGCGATCCCGTGATGGGGCATTCGGAGAAGGGGTGCATCGTCGCCCCGGGCGTCACCCGCTTTCTCACCGAGCAGGCCCTGCCGGTGGCGGACATCATGGCCCCCAATCTGCTGGAGCTGGAGACCCTGTGCGATGTCCATCTGACAACCCTGGCCCAGACCCGGGTCGCCGCACGCCAGTTGCTGGAGAAGGGGGTGAAGATGGTGCTGGTCAAGCACCTGGGTCGCGCCGCCAGCGTCCCCGGCCGCTTCGAGATGCTGCTTGCCACCCCCGAGGGAGACTATCTGATCGCCCGTCCCCTTTACGATTTCGCGCGCCAACCGGTGGGCGTGGGGGATCTCATCAGCGCCCTGATGCTGGCCAACCTGCAGGCGGGATATGATGGGGTGAGCGCCTTCGAGCGCACCAACGCCGCGGTGGATGCGGTGCTGAGACAGACCTGGGAGGCGAATGCCTACGAGCTGCAGCTCATCGCGGCCCAGAGCGCCTTTGCCGAGCCGCAGATTGCCCACAGGGCCGAGCGCCTGGCCTGACGCCATTGATCAGCCCGTGACGGGACGAGCTGATCAAGGTTCAGCTTGCGGCACTGATCGGTGTTGCATCCTGAAAATGTTCGACCCTGGGGAAGGGGTCGTAGAAGTGGTGCAGCAGGGCCTTCCACTCCTGGTACCGGGGGGAGCCCCTGAACCCCCGGGTGTGATCTTCCAGCCGCGCCCACTGCACCAGCAGCAGGTAGTGATGGGGATCGTCCAGGGCACGCTGCAACTGGTGGCCCAGGTAGCCGGGCATGGCGCTGATGATGTGCTGGGCTCGGGCGAAGGCCTGCTCGAAGTCAGTGGCCTTGCCGGGAATGATCTGCAGATGGGCGACTTCCAATATCATGATGGCTCCTTGCCGATGAGTCTGATTGAACCAAAAACCTATGTACGCCGAGCCTTGGAGGGGGCAAGACCGGCACGCTGTCCGGTCTTGCCAGGCCGTCTGCCTCAGAGCTGCTTGTAGAAGAACTGGGTGGCGGCGAGGGTGCCGTCCCCATTGCGGGCGAAGTCCGGGATCTGGCCGGCCTCCTGATAGCCGAGCTGGCGATAGAGGCTGGAGGCCACGTCGCCGACCCGGGTATCCAGCACCAGCAAGGTACGCCTGGCGTCCCGGGCCCCTTGCTCCATGGCGTTCATCAGGGCGCGGCCCACCCCCTTGCCACGGGCCTGGCTGTGGACCATCAGCTTTTCCACTTCGGCCCTGTGGCCCCCGTTGGCCTTTGTGCACAGGGAGAGCTGCAGAGCGCCCACCAGATGGTGCTGATCAAACGCCACCCAGAGCTTGCGCACTCCATCCGCCAGCTCCCCCTCGATGCCTTGCCAGTACGCCAGCCCCTGCTCTTCCTGCAGGGGAGGCAGAAAGCCCACCGAGGCACCGCTGGCCACGCAATCTTGCAGCAGGGCGATCAGCGCCGGTTTGATGCCTCTGGTGCTCTCGACCTCAAGGATCTCCATTGAATGTCCTCATCTTCTCTCTTGGCCCACGTGGGGGATTAACGTCTCGGGCGCGGACTCTCCTGCCGGTGCTATTATCATCCGGTCAGGTGCGCCGTCTCTTAATGGATCAGTCCCTGCGCTGCCAGCCACTGGAACAGCAGGCGGGAGACGGGGGAGACTTCGGCCAGGTGGCGGCTGTCCAGCCAGCGCAGCTCGGCGATCTCCGCCGAGGCGACGGGCGTGCCGTCGGCGTCCCCCGTGTAGCAACGCAGATTGACATTCACCCCTTGCGGCTTGCCGTCCGCCTGGGCGCTGAACTCGCAGGCGAACGCCAGGGTGTCGGGTTTCAGGATGACCGCGAGCTCTTCCTCGATTTCACGAACGAGGGCCGCCTCGTCGCTCTCGCCCGGCTCGCGCTTGCCCCCCGGAATGTAGTAGATGTCCTTGCCGTGGGAGCGGGCGCACAGCAGTTGTCCCTCCTTGAAGGTCAGCCAGGCGAGTTTGTCGATCATGGGCAGATTCCTCTTGTTGCCGCTTGTCAAAGGGGGGGGCTCGCTGCTCGCACAGGGTGCGATAGGAGCGGGTTTCCCGCATCTCGGGCGCCAGTCCCAGCCGGCTAGCCAGCGCCAGCAACTGCGCGCGGTAGGCGGGCAGGGCGGTCTCGTCGTCAGTCATGATGGCGAGCTCGGCAAAATCACCGACGCCTGCCAGGTGATCCACCGTGACGTGGAAGGCCCCCAGAAAATAGATGCTGCGCCGCTTGTCGATGGTCAGCACCGGCTGGTAGCCCAGGGTGCGTACCATGCTGGCCGCCTTGTCCGCATCGGTGATGTTGACCGCCTCGCAGCGATCGGGTCCGGGTCCTTTGACTATCCAGAGCCGGATGCCGCTGGGGGCCATGGTGCGGATGATCAGGCTCTTCTCTGCCCGGGCCAGGGCGCCATCTGCCGTGTCGAAGTAGCAGTCCTGCTCATGATTGTCCGCCACCATCACCTCGGGGCTGAGGGCCGTGAGGGTATGCACAAAGGCGGCGCTGTCCGTCAGGCGGTATTTGAACTCCACCTCGAAGCGCCCCTGAAAGTGGGTGGCCATGGCCTTGCGACGGCTCCCGAACGGCAAATGAATAGGGCAGCCTAGCAAAAGTGCCGGGCTCTCCCAAGCATCGGGATCACAGCTTCGCATCGACTGCTGACTTTATGACCAGATGGTGAGGGGAAATCCGCCCTGGTGCACAGCTTGTGGCCCGGTGGCTGGGCGCCGTACGGGGGCTGTGCTCTAATAAGCTCCCTCTTTGGCGGTATTTCCGCCCTGAACAACGACAACGAGGCGGCGGCCCCGGCCGCGCCAGTGGAGCCACAGATGCAGATCACCTCACAGACCCCCTTTATCGGACTGGGCGTGGCGGGCAACTTCGCCGGTCACCTGGAGCAGGCAGGGGAGGCGGCGGACTTCGTCGCCGTCAAGGTTGACGACAAGGTCGCCCCCAAGGCGCTGTTCCCCTTCTATGTGCCGAACCATCCCGGCCAGCTCGGGGTCTTTCCCCTGAGCGGCGATGCCATCTTCCTGCCGGAGGCGGCGGTGAGCGGGGACGAGAAGGTGCAGATTGAACCCGAGGTGGCACTGTGGTGCGAGCTGGAGTACGCGGGGGAGCAGGTGGTGGCCATCCATCCCAAGGCGTTTGGCGCCTACAACGACTGCTCCATCCGTCGCCCCAATGCCAAAAAGATCAGCGAGAAGAAGAACTGGGGTGAAGAGAGCAAGGGGCTGGCCGCGAACCTGCTGCCCCTGACCCACTTTGCCGCAGGATGCGAGCTCGATGACTACCGCATCGCCTGCTATCTGGAGCGGGACGGGGAGCTGCACCCCTACGGGATCGACAGCGCGGCGGTGGACTACAGCTACTTCCACGGTCAGTTGCTGGCGTGGGCCATCGACAAGTTCAACCATCAGCAGGACGAAGGCCCGGCCGAGCATATCCAGGGGCTGCTGGCCCAGGCGGGGCGCCCGGCCCATGCGCTCATCAGCATTGGCGCCACCCGCTACACCCCCTTTGGCGAGACCCACTTCCTCGCTCCCGGTGACACCGCCTGCGTGGTGGTCTACCCCGCCAGTCGCTACAGCGAGAGCGACATTCGCGAAGCCATCGCGACCCGCCGCGTTGGCGCCGATGTCTCTGTCCTGCTCCAGGCGGTCAAGACCCGTTGATCGCGATGCCTTCCCAACCTGGGGAGGCATCTTCTTTCTCTATTATGCCTGCGCACACTCCATGCTGGCGTCATGCATGATCAGCCGAAAGAGGAGTGGCAGATCAGGTAGGTTGCCATGGTGGTGATCAGAGAGTGCAGGGAGCAGGATCTGGCGGCTTGCTCAGCCTTTACGCCGAGCTCAGACCACGGGATCCCGTGATGCCGCTTTCCATGGCGAGGGAGACGCTCGCGAGCCTGCTGGCCAGGCCCGAGGTGCGGATCATCGTGGCGAAGGTGGGCGGTGAGCTCGCCGCCACCTGCCAGCTCGGTGTGATCCCGACCCTGAGCAACGGCGGCAGGCCCTTTGGCATCATAGAGCACGTGGTAACGGCCTCTGCGTTCCGACGCCAGGGGCTGAGCCAGAAGGTGCTTGAACAGGCGCTCTCCCTGGCCTGGGGGCTGGATGGCTACAAGGTGATGCTGCTCTCGGGGGAAGGGCGCGATGAAGCCCATCGCCTCTATGAGAAGCTGGGCTTCAAGGCGGGCATCGAGAAGGGGTTTGTCATCAAGCAGGCAGAGGCCCAGGGCTGCACCTTGACGAGGTTCGGCCCCAAGGCTTAGCATCGGCGCTTTTGCCATAAATTGAGCCAACAATTCATGAAGATAGAACCAGCACAAACCGGGGATTACCCGGCCCTGATCGCTCTCTGGGAGGCCTCGGTACGCGCTACCCATCACTTCCTGCAAGAGGAAGACATCGCCACCCTCAAGCCTCTCATCCTCGAACACTATTTCGATGCCGTGCGCCTTTATTGCGCCAGGCAGGATGGCGTGATCGTCGGTTTTATCGGGGTGGCTGAGGGCAATATCGAGATGCTGTTCATCGCTCCCGAGGCGAGAGGGGGCGGGGTCGGCCGCCAGCTGGTGGACCACGCCATCCGTTGTCTGGGGGCGACTCGCGTGGACGTCAACGAACAGAATGCCCAGGCTGTCGGCTTCTACCAGCACCTGGGCTTCGAGGTGACGGGGCGCTCCCCCCTGGATGGCCAGGGCAAGCCCTATCCGCTGCTGCACATGGCCTTGGCCGCCGGTTAAGGGCGCTAGAGCATGAAAAAACCGCCCTCGGGCGGTTTTTTGTTGTTCAGGACGCAGGGCTCGCACCGTCTCACTCCTCGTTGGAGTTGTCCTGATAGTCGCCCCGCTGGGCCTTGGGCAGACGGCGCATGGGGGCGAAACCGATGTCCTCGCCCACTACTTCCCGCTTGCGGGACTTGTTTTGCGCAGGCTGAGCCGGCTTCTTGGCGCCATCCCCCTTGCCTTTCCCGGCGGCGGGTTTGCCCTTGGCGTTGGCATGGCCACGGGCGCGGGGCGGGTTTTGCACCGGCTTGCTGCCCGGCAGGGTCTGGCGGCTCGGCTTGCCGCTCGGCTCGTATCCTTCCAGGATCTCCACGGTCAGGGATTGGCCGATCAGCGCCTCGATCTCCTTGAGCTGACCCAGCTCGTCCTGGCTCACCAGAGAGATGGCCTCGCCGCCACGGCCGGCGCGGCCGGTGCGGCCGATGCGGTGGATGTAATCCTCCGCCATCTGGGGCAGCTCGAAGTTGATCACGTGGGGCAGTTGATCGATGTCCAGGCCGCGAGCGGCGATGTCGGTGGCAACCAGCACCCGCACCTTGCCTTCACGAAAATCCGCCAGCGCCCGGTTGCGGGCCCCCTGGCTCTTGTCACCGTGGATGGCGACCGTATCCAGGCCATCTTTCTGCATCTGCTGGGCGAGCCTGTCGGCAATCTGCTTGGTGCGCACGAACACCAGCACCCGCTGCCAGTTGCCACGGCCAATCATGTGGGAGAGCATCTCCCGGCGGCGTTCCCGATCGACCTGGATGATGCGCTGGCTTACCTGCTCGGCGGCGGTGTTGCTGGGATCCACCTCGATGAGGGTGGGATCCTTGAGCAGATCGTCCGCCAGCGCCTTGATGTCATTGGAGAAGGTGGCGGAGAAGAGCAGGGTCTGACGCTCCTCCGGCAGGGCCTTCATGATGCGGCGAATGTCGGTGATGAACCCCATGTCGAGCATTCTGTCCGCTTCATCCAGCACCAGCACCTCGAGGGCGCTCAGGGTCAGGGCGCCCTGGGTCAGCAGATCCAGCAGGCGGCCCGGTGTGGCGACCAGGATGTCGACCCCGAGCTTGATGGCGTCCAGGTTCGGCTTGATGCTGACGCCGCCATAGGCGATCAGGGTACGAAACGGCAGGTGGTGGGCATATTTGATGATGCTCTCGCCCACCTGGGCGGCCAGCTCCCGGGTCGGGGTCAGCACCAGTGCTCGCACCTGGCGACGACCGCCACGGCCGTGGTTGGCCAGCAGTCGATGAAGCATGGGCAGGGTGAAACCGGCCGTCTTGCCCGTGCCTGTCTGGGCGCCGCCCAGCACGTCCTGCCCGGCCAGGATGGCGGGAATGGCTTGCTGCTGGATGGGGGTGGGTTGTTCGTAACCCAGCTCCTTGACGGCCCGCAGGATGTGCGGTGACAGACCCAGTTCATTGAATGACATGTTCGAGGGACACTCCGAGCCTTGGGCTCAACGGGTGACGGCAGCCTTGGTCCGTCACGACATGGAAAATAGGGTGGGCCGCCATCGAGGCTGGGCCTGAGCCCGGCAAAGCGACCGCACAAGAGACAGTGGGCGCGTAATATAGCAGATGCGAGGCGCACGCGCAGCAGCCGTGTCGCGAGCAGGGTTGCCACGGCCATCCCGGCAGGGAAAGGCCAGGGGGCGCTAAGAGGGGCCCCCCTGGCCTCGGCGCACGCCCGTCAGAGCAGTCCCTCGATGGCCTGCACCAGATCCTCCGGCCTGGTCTGGGGGGCGAAGCGGTCCACCACCCGGCCTTCACGGTCAATCAGGAACTTGGTGAAGTTCCACTTGATGGCCTCGCTGCCAAGGAGTCCGGGCTTTTGCTCCTTGAGCCAGCGATAGAGGGGGTGGGCCCCGGCGCCGTTGACCTCGCACTTGGCCATCAGGGGGAAGCTGACAGGGTAGTCGAGCGAGCAGAAGCGGGCGATCTCCTCGGCATCGCCCGGCTCCTGATGGCCGAACTGATCGCAGGGAAAGCCCAGGATCTCGAAGCCTTGGGGGCCGAACTGGCGATAGAGGGCCTCAAGCCCGGTGTATTGGGGGGTAAAACCGCAGCGGCTTGCCACGTTGACCACTAGCACGACACGGCCCTGCAGATCGGCGGTGGACCAGGCCGTGCCATCGAGTCGTTGCAGGGGGATGAGGGGCAGGGGCATGGTTTCTCCTGATGCAAGAGGGGCGACAAGGCGCCCGGGGACAATCCTTGCACGTTAACGGGCCGAGGGCCGGGGAGCAAGGGGGAGGGCGTCTGTTCCCCCCAGACTCCTATTGATGGCGGGACTTCTCAAGAGAAGCAATCCGGTTTGTGCCGATGGTCCGAAGTCGCTACAAAGCGCACTCTCTCCCCTCGCTGCGAGCCTATCTTGGACTATCAAGCCGTCATGGATGCCATCTACACCCGGGGTTGGGTGATAGTGGATGATTTTTTAACCGCCGCCGAGGTGGATGCCCTCAAGGCCTGCCTGCCGGACGAGTGGCGACCGGCGGGGATCGGGCGCGAGACCCTGCATCAGGACAACCGCGATATCCGTCGGGATCAGATCCACTGGCTCGACGCCTCCCTCGGCGCGCCGGTGGCCGACTATCTGGCCCGGATGGAGTCCCTGCGTCTGGCCGCCAATCGTAGCCTGATGCTGGGGCTGTTCGACTACGAGGCCCACTTTGCCCGCTACCGTCAGGGAGACTTCTACGCCACCCATCGCGACGCCTTCGCCGGGCGATCCAACCGCCGGCTCACCTCGGTGTTCTACCTGAACAACGACTGGCAGCCAGAGGCGGGGGGAATATTGCGGGTCTATGACGACTGCGAGCAGTTTCTGATGGATGTCTCCCCCCGGGGCGGGCGGCTGGTGCTCTTCCTGTCTGAAGAGTTTCCCCACGAGGTGCTGCCCGCAAGCCGGGAGCGCTACAGCATTGCCGGCTGGTTTCGGGTCAACGGCAATGGCGCCGGGCGGGTCGATCCCCCCCGCTGAGCGCATTTCATCCTGTTTCTGACACAGGAAGAGACTTTTATCTGCCCGGGCAGGGGGAGGTGCGCCCCATCGGCTGACAAGGCTTCCCCTCCCTTGCTACACTGCCCGCACTTATGTTCGTTTCTGGCTTCGTCCGGTTTTCATGCGGTTGGGTTTGACATGGTGATGACGAAGCCACTTCTCCCAAGGGATCACATCTAATGAAGAACATGCATGTCTTGCTGCTGTGCGGCGGTGGCGGCTCCGAGCACGAAGTCTCGCTGCGCAGCGCCAATTTCCTCGAAAAACAGCTCGGGCTCCTGCCCGGCATCGAAGTGACCCGGGTCGAGATGTTTGCCGACCGCTGGCTCAGCGCCGACGGTCGCGAGTGCAAGCTGGGGCTGGACAAGCTGCTCTCGTTCGACAGCGTGGCCCGTCCGGTGGACTACGTGGTGCCCTGCATCCACGGTTATCCCGGTGAGACCGGCGATCTGCAATCCTTCCTCGAGCTGGCCGGCCTGCCTTATCTGGGTTGTGACGCCGAGGCGAGCAAGGTGTGCTTCAACAAGATCACCACCAAGCTGTGGCTCACCGCCATCGGCATCCCCAATACCCCCTACCTGTTCCTGACCGAGCAGGGCGAGGCGAGCCTGACCGAGGCGAAAGCGGCGCTGGCCAAGTGGGGCAAGGTCTTCATCAAGGCGGCTTCCCAGGGCTCTTCCGTGGGTTGCTACTCCGCCAGCAACGAGGCAGATCTGGTGAAGGGCATTGCCGATGCCTTCGGTTACTCCGAGCAGGTATTGATCGAAAAAGCAGTCAAGCCCCGCGAGCTGGAAGTGGCGGTCTACCAGTATGGTGACGAGCTGGTGGCCACCTATCCGGGGGAGATCTGCGTACCCCAGGACAAGTTCTACACCTATGAAGAGAAGTACAGCAGCGCCAGTCACACCGAGACCGCGCTCAAGGCCGAGGGGCTGACTCAGGCCCAGGCCGATGCCATCCACGAGTACGCCTTGAAGGCGTTCCGTCAGCTCAAGCTGACTCATCTGTCGCGCATCGACTTCTTCCTGACCGAAGAGGGGGAGATTTTGCTCAACGAGATCAACACCTTCCCGGGCATGACCTCCATCTCCATGTTCCCGAAACTGCTGGAGCACCACGGCCACAGCTTCGCGCACTATCTGGAGCAGATCCTGCGAAAGTCGGTCTGATGTCGCCAGACCCGGTTGCAACGGATGGTGAGTAGGGGCCTCAGGGCCCCTTTTTTCATGGGGGGAAGCGGGCAGAGCGCGGGGAGGGAAGGGGGCAGGGCGCCGCCCGGCAAGCCTTGCCGCCAGGAGGGCGCGCCGTTACAATCAGCCCCCTTTTGTCCCGCCACAGGCACCGTCAGAGCCGCGTTCCATGAAGCCCATCCCCGATCACGCCGTCAACCGCCTGCGCATCTGGCGCAAGAGCGTCTCGACCCGACCCTTTCTTGCCCGTGGCGGCAGCGTGCCACGCTGTGATGCCTGCCAGCTGCGCCACGACTGGTGTGCCTGCGACTGGCGCCCGGCGCTCAAGGCCGAGGCCGGTTTCTGCCTCATGATGTATGACAGCGAGCCCATGAAGCCCTCCAACACCGGGCGCCTCATCGCCGACGTGCTGCCGGACTCCACCTGGGCCTTTCTCTGGTCGCGTACCGAACCCCATCCCGAGCTGCTGGCCCTGCTGGCGGATCCCGCCTGGCAGCCCTACGTGGTCTTTCCCGCCTGCGAGAAAGCGCCCGACCGCCTGACCGGCGAGGTGGTACTGGCCCCCGGCAAGAAGCCGCTGTTCATCCTGCTGGACGGCACCTGGCCCGAGGCGCGCAAGATGTTCAACAAGAGTCCCTATCTGGACGGCTTCCCGGTGCTCGCCATCAAGCCGGATGCGCTCTCTACCTACGGCATGCGCGTCGCCCACAGCGACGAGCACCTGTGCACCGCCGAGGTGGCCGCCTGCGTGCTGGAAGTGGCCGGGGAGCTGCGGGCGGGACAGGCGCTGCAGCTCTGGTTCAATCTCTTCAGCAGCCGCTACATGGCTGGCCGGGTTAGCCGTGCACCCGGTGCTGATGAAGGGCCCATGCTGGAGGGGCTGGAGGCCATCAAGGGCCAGAGCCGCGCTCTGGATTAATCCTCATCAGCAGCCGCTACATGGCTGGCCGGGTAAGCCGTGCGCCCGGTGAGGATGAAGCGCCCCTGCTGGAGGGGCTGGAGGCCATCAAGGGCCAGAGCCGCGCTCTGGATTAATCCTCATCAGTAGCCGCTACATGGCTGGCCGGGTAAGCCGTGCGCCCGGTGCGGATGAAGCGCCCCTGCTACAGAGGCTGGCGGTTATCAAGGCGCAGGCCCTCTCGCGGGCTGATTGATGAAAATAAGGAATTAGTTGGCTGCCATTGTTTCGTTGGCTTCATGAGCCCGCCCTCGCTAGGATAGCGACCTGTTGACTCCTTCAGGCTCCAGGCCATGCCGGGCGCCGCCAATCACACGAGGTCTATGGATGGAACTGGAACTGCTCACCCTGGTCGCCCTGTTCGGGGTGGCCCTCATCGCCGGCTTTATCGATGCCATCGCCGGGGGCGGGGGACTCTTGACGGTGCCGGCCCTGCTGGCCACCGGCATGCCGCCGGCCCTGGTGCTTGGCACCAACAAGTTGCAGAGCAGTTTCGGTTCCTTCTCCGCCACCTGGTTTTATGCCCGCAAGGGGCTCCTTGAGTGGGCCATCATCTGGCCGGCGGTCATCTGCACCTTCATCGGGGCGGCCATCGGCACTCTGGCGGTGCAGACCATCGATGCCGCCATCCTGGAGCGGCTGCTCCCCTTCCTGCTGATGGCGTTTGCCTGCTACTTCTACTTCTCCCCCAGGGTGAGCGATGCGGAGAGCCAGCGCCGCCTCACCCCCATGGCGTTCGCCCTGCTGGTGGGCGGGGGGG
>NZ_PQLN01000105.1:0-13600 GCF_002919855.1 Aeromonas sp. ASNIH8
CCCGTCCGCCGCTCGCCGGCAAAAGTAGCAAGCTACTTTCCCGCTGCCGCTCGACTTGCATGTGTTAGGCCTGCCGCCAGCGTTCAATCTGAGCCATGATCAAACTCTTCAATTTAAGTTTGGTTGCCAATAAAGGCGGCTCAATGAATTGCTGAATTAACTGCTGCAACTTTCGTTGCTTTGGTCACTTCATCAGACATTGAAAATCAAAAATTGTTTTTGATGCTCGATGCTGTGAGTGCCCACACAGATTGCTTGATTCAAATTGTTAAAGAGCGTCACGCTTATCGCGTTGAGGAGGCGCATCTTACGCTCCTCACTTCGAAAGTCAAGCGGTTGTTTTCGCTTTTCTTTCGGCGCTGGCTTCACGAGGAAGCTAGCTCATCAGTTCGGCGTGGTCCGCCGTGCTGGTAGGGGCGCATTATAGGGAGGCCGGTTACGATGACAAGGGATTTTTTGAAGAAAGTCACGGAAACTTCAAATTATCCAGTTAGAAACAACTTACCCAGTGTATATATACAATGTTATCCACAAGCTGATGATTTCAGCCCTCTTTTATTGGCATTTATCAGGATCTTCCTGGCTGAAGGAATGCCATACTGAAGCGGATAATTTGCCTCAAGTGGTCCATGGTAGCGTCTGGTCGTAAAGCTGGTTACCATGAAGGTGAATAGAGTGTTGCACCTTTTTTGCTTTCATTTACAAAAGGTCTTTAAAGATGAATTTATCCAAGTTTCCCGTTTATGTGCAGGCAGCAGTTCTTGCTCTGGTATTGGCGCTGCTCGGCTATCTGGTTGCCCAGGCCCTGCAGTTCTCTCTGAAAGTCGAAGTCATTTTTGCCGCCGGTCTGGCCATTGGCGGTTTCGTGGTACCGCTCTTCCTTAACCGTGCGCCTGCCACCGCCCTCGAACAGGCGACCAGCCAGGAGACCTGTACCTTATATGTAGGCAACCTGCCCTATCGCGCCAACGAGATTGCGGTGCGCGAACTCTTTGCCGAGCAAGGTCAGGTACTGTCAGTTCGTCTGATGAAGGACAAGGCCACCGGCAAACGCAGGGGCTTCGGGTTTGTGGAGATGCCTGTCGCCGATGCGGCCAAGGCCATCGCCGCGCTCAATGACAAGGAGTATCAGCAGCGCACCCTGAAAGTGCGTGAAGCAAATGACAAGCGGGACCGGGATGAGAAGGACGTCAACGACGTCGACGCCTGATATTCAGTACACCACTTCTTCGAGTGACGACAGCCCCCAAGCTTGCAAGGGGGCTGTCAGTTTCTGGGCCCCAGCATCCAGTCGCGTGCAGTAGGCACGTCCCGTCCCCTCGCCAGGTGCCTGGACCGGCAGTGTCGCCAGCAAATGCGCCACCCGCCTTGCCACGGCAAGACCCGAATCGACCAGTTGACATTCCGGCATCAGCTGTTTGATCTCTTCGTTGAGCAAGGGGAAGTGGGTACATCCCAGTACCAGGGTATCCGGCCTCTCCTCCCCTTCCATCCAGTCTGCGAGCATCTCTCTGAGCAGGGCCATATTGACCGGCAACCCCGCCAGCTTGCGCTCGGCTTCGATAACCAGTTCGGTGGCCCCCTTCAGCAGCACATGCTTACCCGGGGCGAACTGGGCGATGAGTTCATGGGTATAGTCACGGCTGACGGTGCCGGGCGTTGCCAGCAGACCGATGTAGCCGTTACGGGTCAGGGCGGCGGCAGGCTTGATCGCAGGGACCACGCCGACCACGGGAATGCTGAGTGCGGTACGCAGGGATGGCAGGGCAATGGTGCTGGCGGTATTGCAGGCGATCACCACCAGATCGATGGCGTGCTCGGCCACCATGTGGCTGACCAGTCCGGTACAAGCCTCGATGAGGGCCGCCTCACTCAGCTCGCCATAGGGAAAGTGGGCATTGTCGAAACTGTAGAAATAGTTGTGCTCCGGCAGAGCGCGACGGATCTCCCCATAGACAGTCAGACCGCCCATACCGGAGTCGAACACGAGAATATTGGCCACCTGAGCTCCCCCTTGAATGCGAGGCCGCGATCATACTCCCGCCCGGCGCCAATAGAAAAGGCCCTGCCAATGGCAGGGCCCCTGATTTTTCAGATCCAGACAAGGGGATCAGAGTGCGTAGTCCACCGTCACATAGTAGGCACGCTCGTCAGCCGGGTAACCCACCGAGGTCTGGTACTCCTTGTCCAGCAGGTTGCTGATCTTGCCGGAGACCTTCCAGGACGGTGCAACCTGATAGCCCACCGCCAGGTTCCAAACGCTGTAACCGCCCAGCTGGGTGGTATTGGCCGCGTCACCATAACGCTCACCCTGGTAGATCCAGCTCAGGGAGCCATCGAACTGCTGCCACTGCGCCTGGCTCACCCACTTGGCCCCCTTGCGGGAGATCAGCTGCAACTGCTTGTCGGTGACCTTGTCCTTGGGATCCTTGTATTCGGCGGAAACGCGATGGCTCAGCCAGCCGGTCTCGAACTCCCCTTCCAGTTCAACCCCTTCAATCCGCGCCTTGCCGACGTTTTGCGGCGTCCACATGCCCTGGCTGTCCGGTGCCCACTGGATCATCTGCTCGAAGTCGTTGCGATAACCGGTCAAGCGCCACTCCACACCAGCGGTCTGTCCGTCCAGCATCAACTCGTGGCTTTTCGACTCTTCCGGCTTCAGATCAGGATTGCCGGACCCCGGGTAGTAGAGATCGTTGAAGGAGGGGGCACGGAAACCGGTGCCGTAGCGGGCACTGAGGCGATAATCCTCAACGAAGCGCCAGCCAGCGCCGGTTTGCCAGGTGTTGTGACGTCCGAACTGCTCGTTGTCATCGCTGCGACCGCTCAGCTCGGCCTGCCAGACCTGGTTGTCAAACTGGGCCAGGGCATAGAGCCCGGTGTTGTCACGCTCATCGGCGTCACTCGGGAAGGCGACGCCAGAGGAGCGGGAACTATCGTCCAGCATGTCGCGCTGCCAGTCGGCGCCGCCCCCCAGGGTCCAGCTCTCGTCCAGTTTGACGCTGTTGACCCAGTTCAGGGTGTATTGACGGGTATAGAGTCGATCAGCGGACTGATCGCGGCCGCTGGTATCCGGGTAGTCGTAGGCATCCTGTTTGGAGAAGGCGCCGCGCAGTTCGCTCAGGTAGCGCTCGTCATGATAGCGGGAGCCGAGCTGGTAGCTCTGGTTCTCGGTCCAGGTCTCGTTGCGTTGATGGAACGCCGGGCCCCAGGCGGAAGCGGCAGAGGATCTGTCGTACTGGGCAATGTTGCGGAACCAACGGGTCGTACCGAACAGATCCCAGTTGCTGGCCAGCGCCTGCTGATAATCCACCATGGCGTTGTAGCCCCGGTGGCCATGCTTGTCGCCATCGTTCACCCCGACGATGGGGTGCACGTTGTAGCCGGTCTCGTCATCGAAACCACCAGCGACCTTGATCTGACCCGCATCACCCACCTGGCTGGCGCTGCTGAAGGCGGCCTGACGCTGCTTGTGGGAGCCCGCACCCAAGTTGAACTTGTGTTGATTGGTCCCCTGATCCGGGCGAGTGATGATATTGATGACCCCACCGATGGCATCGGATCCATAAATGGTGGCGCGCGCACCGCGGATATATTCGATCCGCTCCACCTGGTTGAGGGGCAGGTTGTTGAGCTCGGTCATCCCGGCGGTCAGAGAGGCGCTGCGCACCCCGTCCACCAGCACCAGGGTCTGGGAAGAGGTGCCACCACGTACCCGCAGCGAGCTGAGCTGGCCGCGGCCGCCGTTGCTGACCACTTCCACGCCGGGCAGGGTCTTGACCACGTCGGTCACGGTCTGGGCTTGCAGGCGATCGATCTCGTCACGGGTCACCACGTTGACGGGAGCCAGCACACTGGAGGCAGGCTGGGCGACACGGGTAGCGGTCACCACCATGGTGGGATTGACGGGGATGGTCAGTTGTTGGGCAAAGGCCGCCGTTGGCAACAGGGCAGCCGCCAATAATGTCTTGGACATGAGAGATCCTTAAGTTCGCGTAAGCATCTACTTCGTGGCCGGTTTTTCTCGGCCCGAAATACGAACTTTGGCAGGTCTTCGGGCTTGGGGGCTGATGGCCTACGGCGACGGCTTCCCACCTGACGGCAGTGCCCTGATGTCGCTTCGTTCCCCCTTACCGCTGCGCGCCAGCTCCGGATTCTCACCGGATTCCCTTTTAAGCATGATGCGCCAAAGCGGGGGGATTATAGGCAGAGCTGTCTTGGATGTATAGCCATCTGGATTTCTAATGTCGTTTTTACCCAAAGTCGGTGCCAAGTGGCGCAGATCCTCGCCCCCTCTCGTACCTTGAGGCTCGTTGACCGTCATTCGAGCGGGTCAAACACAAGAAATGTTGAGCCAGATCCCACGGCTTTTTGGTAACATGCGGCAAACGTTTGACATCCGAGGAAGCCGTAATGACGACCCCCCCTATGATCGGCCTGGTAATGGGCTCCGACTCTGACTGGCCCGTGATGCAGGCCGCCGCCCGCATCCTCAAGGAGCACGGCGTGCCCTATGAAGCGCGCGTCGTATCCGCCCATCGCACCCCGGATCTCCTGTTTGAATATGCCGCCAGTGCGCGCGATCGTGGTCTGCGCGCCATCATCGCTGGCGCCGGCGGCGCAGCCCACCTGCCGGGCATGCTGGCCGCCAAGACCACGATCCCGGTGCTGGGCGTGCCCATCCCCACCCGCCAGCTCAAGGGGATGGATTCCCTGCTCTCCATCGTGCAGATGCCCAAGGGCGTGCCGGTCGCCACCTTCGCCATCGGCGAGGCGGGTGCCGCCAATGCCGGTCTGTTCGCCGTGTCCCTGCTCTCTGTCGCCCAGGATGGCGACGCTCCCCGTTATCACCAGCAGCTCGACGGCTTCCGCGCCAAGGAGCGCGACCGGGTGCTGGCGCTCACCCTGGAGGAGCCAGCATGATACTGCCCCCCGCCACTTTGGGTATGCTCGGTGGCGGCCAGCTCGGCCGCTACTTCGTGATGTCTGCCCACCGTCTCGGCTACAAGGTGATCGTGCTGGACCCGGACCCCATCAGCATCGCCGGTGCAGCCGCCGACGAGCAGATCGTTGCCGCCTATGACGATGCCGATGCCCTGCGCGATCTGGCCAGCCGCTGCGACGCCATCACCTGCGAGTTCGAAAACGTGCCCGCCGCCTCCCTGGCCCTGCTGGAGCAGTACAAGCCGGTGCGCCCGGCCGCGAGCGCAGTACGTGTCTGTCAGGATCGCCGGGAAGAGAAAGCCTTCCTGACCCGCGCCAGCGTACCGGTCGCCCCGAACCTGACCCTGCTGCCCGGCGAGCCGCTGCCCGCCCTGCCCAGCGACCTCTTCCCCGCCATCCTCAAGACCGCCCGCGAAGGCTACGATGGCAAGGGGCAGTGGACTATCCACAATGCGGGCGAATTGCCAGCGGCCCTGGCCGCCAGCGGTGTCCCTTGCGTGCTGGAGAAGCGCCTGCCGCTGGAGGGGGAGTTTGCCCTCACCCTGGCCCGCAGTCCGAGCGGTGCCATCAGTGCCCTGCCCCTGGTGCAGAACTGGCACAGCGGCGGCATCCTGGATCAGACCCGCTCCCCGGCCAATGTGCCCGCCCTGGAGCGCGAGGCCCAGCGCATCGCCGAGCACATCATCGCCGCCCTCGACTATGTGGGTGTGCTGACGGTGGAGTTCTTCCTAGTCGGCGGTGAACTGCTGGTCAACGAGATGGCCCCCCGGCCCCACAATTCGGGTCATCCCAGCATCGACAACGCCGGTTGCAGCCAGTTCGAGTTGCAGGTGCGCGCCCTGTGCGATCTGCCGCTGCCGGCGCAGGCTGAGGTGCAGCCCGCCATCCTGCTCAACCTGCTCGGGGATCTGTGGCAAGACGGCACGCCGGACTGGGCTAGCGCCCTGGCCCTGCCCGGGGTGCACCTTCACCTCTATGGCAAGGGCGAAGCCCGCCCCGGCCGCAAGATGGGCCACGTCACCGTCACTGGCCGCGACTGGCCCGCCGTCGAGGCCACCGCGCACCAGCTGCGCGCCCTGCTGGGTCTGCCTCCGCGCTGAGTCCACCCCTTGACATGCAAAGACCCGGGCCAAGGCCCGGGTCTTTTTTTATGACTTGAGAAGCGAGAGGGGTCAGGCCCTGTCGACAGCCGCAACGGGAGCCGGCAGGCGGATGGTGAGAGAGAGCACCAGGGCCACCACCAGCAACACCAGGATCAGGTTGAAGGTCGCCATGAAGCCGCCGAACAGGGAGGCCACGATGGAGCCGATGATGCTGCCCAGACCAAAGCCCAGATAGATGACGCCGTAGTTCTTGGTCAGGTTGTTGAGGCCGAAGAAGTCGCTCACCAGCGAGGGGTAGACGGTGATGGTACCGCCGAAGCTGAACGCTACACAGGCCACTGCCACGAAGAACAAGTTGGCATTGAGCGGCGCGAACAGCAGCAGCGCCATGCCCGCCAGGGTAATCAACTGGGCGATGGTGATGACCCGGATACGGGACATCTTGTCGGAGAGGATGCCCAGCACCAGCCGGCCGCCCAGGTTGGCCATGGCGATGATGGCGACGGCGTTGGCGGCGACCACGGCCGGCAGGCCCACCATCTTCTCGCCGATGTCCTTGGCCACGCCGATGACGTAGAGACCGCTCATGCAGGCGGTGAGGAACATCAGCGCCAGCATCCAGTATTGGGGCTTGCGCATCGCCTCGGCCAGGGTGAAGTCGCGGCTCTCGCTCTGCTGCACGGCGGCGGCCTGCTTGGGCGCATCCTTCATCAGCATGCCACCCACCAGCACCATGGACATGGCGATCAGCCCCCACAGCTGGAAGGTGGTCTCAAGCCCGTTGCTCGAAAGCAGCAGCAGGTTGATGTACTTGAAGCCCAGGCTGCCGAGACCGTAGGCACCGATGGAGCAGGCGGAGATGAGCCCCTTGCGCTCCGGGAACCACTTCACGCAGTTGGAGAGGGTCATCAGGTAGCCGGTACCGTCGGCAAAACCGACCAGGATGCCGGCACAGAGGTAGAGCATCGCCAGGTTGCTGGCATGAGCGGTGAGGAAGAAGCCGATGCCGAGCAGCACGCCGGCGCCCAGGGTGACGTTGCGCACCCCGAAGCGCTCCTGCAGCTTGCCCGCCAGGGAGGAGGCCACCGCCAGGGAGAGGCTGAGCAGGCCAAAGGCGAAGGCGACCTGGCTCACCGGCTCGTCCAGCTTGTCGGAAAGCTGGGCGTTGAACAGGCTCCAGGTGTACACGGATCCCAGCGCGAACTGGGTGATGATGGTCCCCAACAGGGTGAGGTAGCGGGTGCGATTCAGATCGATGGTCATGATGCGTCTCGAGGAATGGCCTTAAGGAAACTGGGGCCACTATAGGCAAGACGCCACTCCCGCCGACCGATTAAGGCATGAAATGCAGATCGGCGGGAATGAATGACAATCAGAGCCGCATCAGCTGACGGAATGCCTTGATGTTGCTGCGGCTGACCGGCACCTCGAACGGCAGGTCATGGAGCCGGATGAGATAGGTGCTGTTGAACCAGGGCACTATCTCGCGGATCTTGTTGATGTTGACGCAGTAGGAGCGGTGGCAGCGGAAGAACCCCTCGGCAGGCAACCGACTGACGAACTCGCTGAGGGTCATGGTCATCACGTAGCGATCGGTACGGGTGTAGACATGGGTCAGCTTCTCGTCGGCTTCCGCGTAGTAGATCTGCTCGCAGGGGGTGACGATGATGCGCTCCCCCTTCACCAGATTGACGGTGCGGTTCTGTGGCGTCCCGGACTCCGCACCCTGGGGCTGGGACTTGCCCGCCAGTTCGAGCTTCTGCAGCAGATTGATGAGGCGCGGCTCGTTGTAGGGCTTGAGGATGTAGTCGAATGCCTCCAGCTCGAACGCCTCCACCGCAAACTCCTTGTAGGCGGTGACGAAGACGATGTGGGGCGGGTGACTGGACTTGTGCAGGTTCTTGGCCAGCAGCAGGCCGTCGATGGCGGGGATCTGGATATCCAGAAACACCACGTCCACCTCGTGATCCTGCAGATACTTGAACGCCTCCAGCCCGTCCTCGAAGCTCGCCACTATCTCGATGTTGCTGTGCTGCCCCACCAGAAAGGCCAGCTCCTCGCGGGCCAGATACTCATCTTCCACAATGATCGCTTTCAGCATGACATTGCCCCCATAAGGAGCACAGGAGAGGCCAGCTCCTCCCGTATCAAACATTCGTCTTCCACTATGATGGCTTTCAGCATGGCATTGCCTCCTGATCAGGCAGATAGAAACAGACTTCGGTCCCCGGCTCCAGCCGCTTGAGGTGCAGGCCGTCGCCATAGAGCAGCTTTACCCGCTGATGCACGTTCATCAGACCGATGCTGCGGCTCTCCACCCGACCGGCGGCGACCCCGTCGATCACCGCCTGGCTGATGCCGTAGCCTGTGTCGCGCACCGCGACCCGGATGCCGCCCGCCAGCTGCTTCACCTCGATGGTGACCCGACCCGGCGCACTGCGGGGCTGGATGCCGTGCAGGATGGCGTTTTCCACCAACGGCTGCAACAGCAGGCTCGGCACCTGGATATGCACGTCGTCCACCTCGAACACCACCTCCAGCTTGTCGCCGAAGCGGGCCTGCTCGATGGCCACGTAGTCGCGCACCTGCTGCAGCTCCTCCTGGATGTCGATGAGGGTGTCCCCCTTGTTGAGGTTGTAGCGCAGGTAATCCGCCAGATTGGCAATGAGCTGGCGTGCCTGCTGGGGACGGATGCGGATCAGCGACGAGATGGCATTGAGGGCGTTGAACAGGAAGTGGGGGTTGATCTTGCTCTGCAGCGCGGTGAACTCCGCCTTGCGGGTCATCTCCTTGAGCTGCTCGATGCGCGACACCTCCATCTGGGTGGAGATGAGCTGGGAGAGACCCACCGCCATCTCCTTGAGGGAGCTGGTGATGCTGTGGGTGCGGCGATAGTAGATCTTGAGGGTGCCGCTGACGGCGCCGTTTTCCCGCAGCGGAATAATGATGACCGAGTGAAAATCGGAGAGGTGATACTGGCGCAGATCGTTGTTGATGATGATCTGGTCCAGCAGCACCGCTCTGTGGGTCATGTCGCTGATGGCGTGGTGCTCGTCCAGCTCGTAGTAATCCTTGCCCACCCCCACATAGGCCAGCACGTCGCGGGTATCGGTGATGGCCACCGCATCGGCGCTGATCTCGCTGCGAATGATGCCGCACACCTGGCTCAGGGAGTGGCGATCGATGTTCTGGAAAAACGGCAACGTCTTGTTGGCGATGTCGAGCGCCAGCTTGGCCTGCTTGGCGGCAATCAGCTCCTTCTCGTCGTCCAGGTCCTGCACCAGCTTGATGATGAGCCCGATACAGAGCGCCCCGGCGATCATGGGATAGGCAATATGACTGACTATCTCCACACCTACCGCATGGGGCTCGGTCAGTTGCCAGATAAGCAGCATGGTCAGCCCCTCGCAGGCCATCCCCGCCAGGATGCCATAGAGCCAGAGCCGCGACTTGCGACAGCGCAGGTGCAGCCAGGTGGCAAGCAGGCCGGCGATGATGCTGGCGATGAGACAGGGAATGGAGGTGTGGCCATCCATGTCGATGAGATAACGGTGCAGCCCCGAGATGACTCCGGCCGGAATGCCGACCCAGGGGCCGAACAGGATGCCGCCCGAGATGATGGCGATGATCCGCACGTTGATGAGGGCCCCCTCCACCGGAATGCCGGTGTAGGTGCTGAACACCGCGAACAGACAGAAGATGGCCGCCACCAGCACCAGCTCGGCCGGGGTGTGGTCACGCTTCTGGAACAGTCGCTGGAACGGCCGGGTGCGGGTGAGAAGAAAGAGCGTCATCAGCATCAGCGCCGCCCGCTCAAACACCGCCAACAACATCATCTGATTTTCGAGCATGGCTCTCCTCCGTCAATGGCATGGCGCCAGGGGGCGGATCATACCCCTTATCTGCCGCCGACTCATGGGCGAATCCGGGGAGAGCGGTTCAGCTTTCGGGGAAAACGCCGATAAGAGGAGGCCCTCGCCAAGGAGGGCCCAGTCCGACAAAGGAGATAACTATGTTTCAAAAAAGCATGGTGCTGGCAGTGATGATCGGTTGCAGCAGTGCCGCCGTTCACGCCAATACGCAGGTGAGCCAGCTGAACTGGCAGACCACCGCCAGCAAAGAGACCAACATGGAAGTAGCGCTTACCCACCCAGGCCTCCAGGCCATCAATTCGGATCCGGCACAGGCTCCCGTCCAGATCCTGGCAGCAGACCTGAGCCACCCGGATTTCAACACCACCTATCGTTTGCAAGCCCGCGCACTCTACGGCTCCCTGCCACAGCAGGATGATCTCCGGATCACGCTGGCGCTCAACGGACAACCCCTCGAAGCAAGCCGCGCCCTCCCCCTGGCGCAGGCGACCCGCTATTACCTCAGCTATCAGGCCCCGTCAGCCAGACCGGATCAGGTGGGCGACGCCGCCTATGAGTTGATGGTGTACTGGCTGGGCTGACCACAGGAGCCGAAGGCATGTTCCCATGCCTTCATTCCTCCCCGTCCATCACCTGTAGTTGGGTCGCTGCCAGCCGAACGACCTCGTACTCTTGCTGCAAACGGGCCAGCGCCTCGGGCAGCCTGGCCTGATCGAGCTCCCAGGATTCTATTTCGCTGCAGGTCGCCACCAGTTTCAGAGTGCCCATTATTCTGGCTCCCCCTTTCAGGCGATGTATGCGGTCGATGAACTGGCCAACATGCCCCTCCTCCGCGGCCCGTTGCAATCCCGCGATATCGTCGTCACTGGCCCGCACGAACTCCGCCAGCAGAGGCACCATCAGGGTCGACTGGTGTGCAGTCAGCGGCCCCAGATACCGCCGGATCTCCTCCATGCAGGCGGCCATGTCACTCTGCTCTTCCCGCTGCATGTGCCGACGCAGGCAGTGATCGAGCGCCTCCAGTCCGACGGGCTTGAACAGACAGTCATCCATCCCTGCCGCCTGCCCTTCATTGATCTGCTCCTGCCGCGCATCGGCCGTCAGCCCGAGGATCATGGTGCGTCGCCAGCCGTGCAGCCGCTCCAGCTCACGGCACTGACGAGCCAGCTCGAATCCGTTCATGCCGGGCATGTTGAAGTCGGTCATGACGACATCCACCCTGGCTTCGACCAGCCGCCGCAGCGCCTCTTCTCCCGACTCGACGGCCGTGGCGTCATGACCCAGATAGGCCAGCTGCTGGCTGACCAGCAACCGGTTGGCTGGATGATCATCCACGACCATGATCTTCAGTCGCCGCCCCGGCTCAACCACCGGCTCCTGTGCAGGCGCAGCGGGCATCGCCACGGCATCGGCCACCGGCAGCTTCATCTCGACACTGACCCGGGTTCCCTGCCCGGGCGTACTTTCCAGTTTCAAGGAGCCGCCCATCGTCTCGCACAGGGAGCGGGAGATCATCAGACCCAGGCCTGTACCCGACTGCTGGATTTTCTCGGGTTGGCTGGCCTGGCTGAAGGGCTCGAACAGCCTGGCCTGCTCGGCCTGATCGATGCCGATACCGGTATCCAGAATGGTGAGCTGCACGGTACACCAGCCATCGCTGACCCGGGAAGCCAGCGTCACCGTGACCGATCCGCAATCGGTGTACTTGATGGCGTTGCTGATCAGGTTGGAGACGACCTGCTTGTAACAAAGACCATCGATCTGCACCCAGGACGGATCGCCCGTGACGAGCTCCAGCCGCAGGTTTTTCTGCCTCGCCAGCGCAGTGAATACGGTGATGACCGACGCTGTCAGGGTCACGATGTCATGGGGCTCGGGGGCCAGTTCAAACCGGCCAGACTCGATCTTGGAAATATCCAGGATGTCGCCGATGAAGCTCAGCAGATCGCTGGCAGAGCCATGGACAATGGCGAGGGAGGCCTGATCCTCCTCATGCAGCCGACCCCGCTTGAGCGCCAGTTCCAGCAAGCCGATGATGGCATTCATGGGGGTACGGATCTCGTGGCTCATGGTCGCGAGGAAGGTGCTCTTGGCACGGTTTGCCTCCTGGGCCTCCTGGCTGGCCACCGCCAGCTCATCGAGCAGGCGTACCCGTTCGCTGACGTCAATCCAGCCTCCCACCCCCCCTGCACATTGCCGTCCAGATCGTAGTAAGGCTGAACCCAGTGATAGACGTCGACCCCGCCCGTCGGCAGGAGCAGACGGTGATCCCCCTCCTGGGCGAGGCGGCTGTCACAGGAAAGCACCAGATCCCCGTGCAGGGGAGCAAGAAAGGGCCAGCGCGTGCGCGCGTCGTCCAGGCCCGTGCCGAGCAGACCGACCTTGGGCTCGCCAAGGAAGCTGGCATAGCTGCTGTTGCACAGTACCAGGATCCCGTTCAAATCCCGCGCATAGATGGGGTGAGGTGTCCCGTCCACCAGATCGGCGATGAACTTGAGCTGGGTGCTCAACGCCCCCTCCACCAGCCGCCGCTCGCGGATCTGCTTGCGCAGGGACAGGCCCCACAGGCCAACCCAGATGGTCAGCAGCAAGATCAAGGCGATAAAGACCCCGAACTCCTGAATCAACTCCTGCCAGGAGACACTCTCCTGTTTGACATTGACCCGCCAGCGGTTGGAGAGCCCTTCCAGCTCATCCGGCGGAATGATGGCAATCACCTTGTCCAGAATGTCCCTCAGTACGGGATGCGCGGGGGTGACCGCAAACGCGGCACCGATGGGGATGGAATCGAACAGCTCTCCCGTGATGAGCAGGCTATCGGGGAATTTGCTGTTCACGTAGTACTTGGCCACCCGCAGCGGCAGTATGGTCACATCACACACTTCCGTCGCCACACAACGCATGGCGTCTTCAATCGTATCGAACTGCCGCGACGTCAGCTTGCCGTATTCCGCCTCGATGGCCTGGGTCGAGATAAAGCCTCTGACCATGGCCACGGTGCCGGTCTTGAGCAGCGATGCAGGGGGGACCTCCCGGTGGCGCAGCCCCACCACATAGGAGAGGGGATCGAGGACAAAGGCCCGGCTGAACAGATAGCGGTTCCTGCGCTCGGCAGAGGGGCTCAACACCCCCGCATCCACCTGGCCACTATCCAGCAACTGGGTCATCTGCTCCGGCGTCTTGGCAGGCACCACCTCGAGCTCCACTCCCAGCTTGGCTCGCATGACCTGCAGCAGATCGGCGACCACGCCGTGCATGGTACCGGTGACGTCATAGAAACTGAGGGGCGGGATGCCGCTGTTCACCGCAATCCGGATCTTCTCCCGTTTGCTCAGCCATTCCCATTGCTCGCGGCTCAGGTCGATTCTGCTGGCACCGATGGAGAGGCCCCCCCATTCCAGCGCTTGGCCACTTCCGCCCGCTTGCCCTCGAGGATCTCCCCCAGCGCGATATCCATGATCCTCTTGAGTCGCCGCTCCTTGGGATTGAGGGCAAAGGCAAAACCGGCGGTATCGATATAGAGCGGCTTCAATAATTGAATGCTGCTCTGATAGGGAAGGTGCGAATAAGCGGGGAAATTCTTCTCGGCTGACTCAGTCATTTCATTTTTTCAGTTTGAGCCGATCTTTTCTCCCGTAAATGCCTTGAATCAGCCTATTTAGACCGTTTCTTCGCCATTTA
>NZ_PQLN01000106.1:0-13540 GCF_002919855.1 Aeromonas sp. ASNIH8
CTGACCGAGATCAGCCAGGAGGCCGACATGCGCAACTGTTTTGTCGAGATGGGCGCCTGGGAAGAAGACACCGAAAAGCGTTGGTAGGGCTTACGTTGGTTTTTGGTTCCATTGCTCCCCAAACCCCTCCTTCACCGGCACAAAGCCAGGTTCACGTTTCCAGTACAGGCCCAGCCGGTCTAGCGTTTCCTGCACCGTCATTGCCCGCAACGAATCCAGCAGCGCGGGCGGAAAGGATCGACGGGCGCGACTCATGACAGCCACCCGATGAACTGGACGAGGGGGCCGCGCCGTTCAGGCGCTACTCAAAGGCAGGCGCTACTCAAAGGCAGGCGCTACTCAAAGGCAGGCGCTACTCAAAGGCAGGCGCTACTCAAAGGCAGGCGCTACTCAAAGGCAGGCGCTACTCAAAGGCAGGCGCTACTCAAAGGCAGGCGCTACTCAAAGGCAGGCGCTACTCAAAGGCAGGCGCTACTCAAAGGCAGGCGCTACGCGCCGGGCGTAGGCTTCGCCATTAGTAATACGCATGGACTTGGGACACCCGCCCGGAAGGCTCCGCCATTAGTAATACGGACGGACTTTGAACACCTCACGATCAGCCCTCCCCGCCTGTAATACGCATGGACTTGGGACACTCTCCCGGCTCTGCGATGTAGCGCCCGGCAGCGGTCTTGCTAATGCCCATCTGTGCAGCAATGGCCCGCACGCTCAGACCCTGCGCCTTGAGGGCCAAAGCCTGCGCCTGCTTGGCGCTGGCTGCTTCCAGATAGGAAGCACGATCGACAGCCCCAGCGGCACGTCTGCGGGCTTTCTCGCGCTCGCTGTGGCGCTCTGCGGCCATGTCCCGGCTGATGAGCGTGCGCAGCTTGCGCTGCTCGTCGTCGGTGATGTGAAACAGGCTGATAAGCGTGTCGTTCTTGGGCGTGTAGAGCGGCGCAAACTGCTTGCCGCCGAACTCCACCTTTTCCCCGGCTTCGTGGGCCTTGGCCTTGGCGTACAGCGTCATAAGCTCGGCGCTGCGGTAGTTCCACCGTGGGTCAAGCTCACGGGCCAGCGCGGCGGCCTCGTGGTACATCTGGCCGGTGTGCGTCGCACCTGACAGCAGCAGGAAATTCAGCCGCCAAAACAGGTGCTGCATCCGCTCGCCCTCGGCCACGCCGCCGCGCAGCGCGGCCAGCGTGCGCAAGTCCTCCAGACGATCCCACGCCAGTTGCCGCCCGTTGAGCGTGCGCAGGTTGCCGGTTTGGCCGCCCGGCAGCAGCTTGAACTGGCGACGGTCGGCGCGGGCCTTGCGGTCGGCCTCGATGTCCCAGCGGGCCACCGGCAGTAGCGCCTCGGCCAGATACTCGAAGTTGTACCGGATCGGCTCGCCGTCCGGGCCTTGCTCAACGTGGATGACGCGGCAAACCTCGCCGCTCTTGCTGTTCACCGTATTGACCAGCCGCAGCACGCGGCTTGCATCCTTGGCCGCTGGATCAGCGCCCAGCCCGGCCAGACGGTCGATCAGGTAACGCTGGCAGGCATTCCAGCGTGGCAGCGCCTGACGCGGCAAGGTGCCATCCAGCAGCCACTTTGCTTGCACGCCACGGCCAGAGAAAACGAGGATCGACGGCGGCGGCACGCCTTCGTCGTAGCAGCGGAACATGACAGCGGCGGCCAGTTGCTCGGGGCTGCGCCCCTGCGCCCACGGCTCGCGGTAGGTGTCCAGATCGGCGAACAGCAAGCCGATGCGGGCCAAGTTGACCACGCGGCGATTGGGCTTGATGAACTCAGCCTGAGACAGCCAGGTATCCCGGCTGTGGTCGAGCATGGAGAGCACCACGGGCATCTGTGACAGCCGGTAACTGTCCTGCTTCTTGCCGCTGCCCTCGCACGTCGCCATGAGCAACGAGAAAAAGCCCTGCCGGGCTGTGTCGTGATAGCAACCCGCCTCATCGGCTGGGCTGAAAAGTCGTAGCTGTGCCTGTCCCATAACCTTCTTTCCGCTTGTGCGGCAAGAGGTGGGGCGCTACAATGCAAACCATGTCTGGGTGTTGCCTGTATAGGTTGCGCCTTTGGGTTCTAGCCAGTGCCACCTGACTAGTCCCGCCCCCTGCCAAGCCCCGCTGCCACGCGGGGCTTTGCTTTTTCATCCATCTGAACTCCGCTCCTTCGCTTCCAAAGTTCGCGGAATCCAGCCTTTTGCATTCGCCGTCCAGTGCAGCACGCCATGCTGCCGCAGCACTGCCGCCGCGCCATCGAAAGAGCGAAAAAACCGGATGCCTCCCCGGTACTGGCCGAGAATGCGCCGCTCGTTGCCAACGTGCAGCACGATCACCAGCCCGCGCTCTGTGTTCTCGATGACAGCGCCCTTGATCTCATGCGGTGCGTTCTTCGCAAACGCCTTGAAATGAGAGGGCGGCAGTACCTCCAGACTCAACGGTTCCATTTCAACCATCACTTTATACCCCACGCGCCGTATTTCATCAACATTATTAAATTTCGCCAAATCAAAAATGTATGGACTATAGTCCATGCTTTTGACCCGTCCAGCCGGTTAAGTGATTACTCAATCACTCTTTTCATCAAGTGAGCGCACCAGTTCGCGCAGAATGTCCGTGATGCTGCGCCCGGTCTTGGCGGCGTAAATCTTCAGCTTCGTGTGCTCGGCCCGGTCGAGGTCGAAATTCACCCGGACGGTGGCGGCCTTGTCGGCAAGGTCGGACAAGGTAGGGCCAGCCTTCGCGGCGCTCGGGCGGCCTGCTTTCATGCCAAGTTTCCCGCTACTCATTTTCACCTACTCCTTAATTACTCAAATGGTGCAATTGAGGAAACGGCGCACTTCCTCAGCCAGCGCCCGGATTTCCTCGGCGGCCTCGCTCGTCGGCTCTTGGTCAATGGCCGTGGTGCCGCTGGCCGCGCTGCTCGGGTAGATGACGCGCTGCGTGATGCGCGTTTGCAGGATCGGCAGGCCGTACCCGGCCAGCGCCTCGGAGACTTCCGCACCAATCTTGGTGCCCTTGATCGCACGGGACACCACGAAAGCCGCTTTTAGCTTGCCGTCGGTCAGCTCGATGCGCTGCTTGACCAAATCCACGAGGTCAGAGGTTGCCCAAATGTCGTAGGGCGACGGCTGCACCGGGATCAGCACGCAATCGGCGGACTTCATTGCCGACACGGCCAAGTCATGAGCCTGCGGCGCTCCGTCGATCACAACAAAGTCTTTCCGGGCCACGCTCTTTAGATCGCGCTCGATGGTGGGCCGGTCGATGCCAACCACGGGCACGGGTTGATCCTCGCGGACGGCGGCCCAATCGCGGGCGCTGCCCTGCGGGTCAGAATCAACCAGCAACACGTCTGCGCCGTCGAGTTGCAGGGCGCGGGCAAGGTGGGTGGCGATGGTGGTTTTACCCGCCCCGCCCTTCTGGTTCAGTACAGCAATGACTTGCATATGCGCTCCTTGAGCTATTGAGCGTTTGAGGAAAAAAGGAATTACTCAAGCGCAGTATAGCATATTGAGGATTTGAGTAAATGCACCTTTTGAGGATTTGAAGTCATAAAAAACCCCGCACGCGGCGGGGTTCGGTGGCAGGGCAGGGGAGGGCTTAGGCGGCCTGGTGGATCTCGTCGGCCACCTGTCGGCACATGGCCAGCATGTCGAGCGTGCCCGCTGCGATGGCCTCAAGGGTCGCATCATCCAGCGCCTGCACGATGCTGGTAGCCCGGCGCTCAAGCTCCTGCCGGGCGATGCGCTCCCAGTCGCTGACCTCCAGCAGTGATGCCAATGCAGTTTCATCGGCGCGTCCATACCCGCGTAAAACCTCTGAAAGCGCTTCAGTTGTGGTTGTCATCATCGTCCGGTCTCCAAGCCAGAATGATCGAAAGCGGCCAATCAGCCCAGTCGTGCCGCCTCTGCGGCGATGTGCCCAGCCAAAGCAGACACGAATGTCTTGAGGCTGGTCATCGACGACTGCTCCGTGAAGTCGCCGGTATTCACCGCACTGCGCTCTGCCGCAATGACAGCAGCGGTCGTGTAGAGCTGCTCCTGCACCAATCGCTGACACAGCAAGTCATACCGCGTGAGATACGACGCCCCCTTGAACTCCTCGAAGACCGGGAAGTGCGGCGATGAGTCACGCACCGGCCTGCGGGACTCCGGCGCGTCTTCGACCATCATCAGCCAGCCGACGAAAGGGCGTGGCTGCTTGCCGAACGCCTCTTCACGAAAGGCCGTCCAAAGATCATGGGCCGTCCCGATAGATTCCTCTGTTCGATTGTTAAAGTTGTTACCGAACGAGGGACCTACCTGGCTTTTCAGCTCGATGGCAGCAATCAGCTCTCCCTTGTAGATCACCAACAAATCCCACAGCTTCGTCGGGCGGAAGTAGCCTGGCAGGGTCAGCATCGCTCGATTCTGGTGAATCTCGGTCCAGGTAGTTTTCGCGAGCGCTGTGCAACGCTGCTGTCTCCAGCAAGAGCATAGTTTCTCGTATGTGGTCCTTGTTCCAGTCCATAATCACCTCCTAATTTTCGATGTTCTTAAAGTTCAGCCTGCAGATGTGTGGGCCAGGAAGGCCAGCCTTTCCGGCTAAGCGACACCGCTATTCGTCGCTGATGACGTCTTCGCCCTGGTATGGAACCCTGATCAGCCGAGGATCTCGAATGATGCTCGTGACGAGCCAGACATATTCCTGCTCGGCGGTATCGAAGCCGAGGATGCTGAAGGATTGGCCGAAAGGGCATGGCGGGAAGTCTGGAAAGCCCTCGCGCAGAACGTAACGCTCGGGATCGCTGTGAAACTCGCTCTTGTAGACTTTCCGTAGTCCGTGCTTGCTCGGCGCGTCCTGGTCACCTGCCGGTGCTGTTTCCCGATGCGCCACAAGGCGCTCGGACAAGTCGCGGGGGCAGATTTCGTGGAACACGTCGAAGGCGTCGATCAACAGGCCTTTATGCTCTGTCGCCGGATCGGTGATCGCGTAGATGTTGGAGGCATCTTCGCCGTCGTCCCCGCTCTCGAGGCGCAACGCCGCATCGACGCGAATGCTGCATGCATCGAGGGTTGACCCTAGTTCGAGATCGACGAGATTGCCGTCCTTGACGCGGTATTCGCGGTCATAGCCTTTGGCGATGAATGACTGGACTGCTTCTAGAACGTCGGTCACCTGGGAGGTCATGGAAGCACCTTCATCTTGAACTGGATTGGACACGCTCGCGCACAAAGCGCGCTGTGACTCGGCGGACGGAGAAGCTCGCGAAGTGCGTTACTCATAGCCACTTGGCCTTCTTGAAGCGCATGAACAGGAGAAGGCAGAACACCGCTATCACTCCGAGCACGACGAAGTAGCCATATGGCGTGTCCAGTTCCGGCATGTGCTTGAAGTTCATGCCATATATTCCGGCGATCGCCGTCGGGACCGCCAAGATCGCCGCCCAGGCCGCGAGCTGGCGAGTGACCACACCGATCCTTTGCGCTTCCAGAAGGCTGCTGGCCTCGAAGACCGTGGACAGGACAAGCAGGAGGCCGTCGACCATGGACTGCACGCGGTGGACATGGTCCGCGACGTCGTGGAAATATGGTGTCATTTCGGCGCTGAGGCAGGGAAAGTGGCCGCGAACGAGCTTTCGCACCAGCTCGGCCATAGCCCCGAGCGTGCGCTTGAACCGCGTGAGTTCGGACCTTAGTTCGAAGATTCGCGCCACCTCTTCTGGCCCGAGGAAATCGTGCAGCGACCGTCGCTCCATCGCCAGGACGTCGTCCTCGATCATTTCGAAGATGGGCAGATACTGGTCGACCACTCGGTGCAAGATCGCGTGCAGCACATAGTCGACACCCTTGCCGAACTGCGTCGGCGATGCCTCGAGTTGCTCCCGAAGTTTGCCCAGCGCTCCGGCATTGCCGTGCCGCACGGTGATAAGGTGATTGTGACCGGTGAAGATCGCCATCTTGCCGTAGCTGATCCGGTCGCCGACCAGCTCGGCGGTCTGGGCGACGACGTACAACTCATCGTTGTAGACCTCGAGCTTGGGCGGGCACAGCGGGTGCATGGCGTTGTCGATCGCCAAAGGATGGAGGTTATACGTCGTCTGGATCGCGCTGAGTTCGTCTGCGGTGGGCTCGCTAAGCGCGATCCAGCAGAAGCCCGAGCGATTCTCGTTTAGTTCGACGTGCTCATCGAGCCTGATTTCACGGACTCGCTTACCTTCGTTGTAATAATATGCGGCGATAATGGTCATGCAGGCCTCGCAGGAATTCGCAGGCCACGCTGTACAGCCGGTCGCGCCAGCCCGCGTTCGAGCCATGCCTGCACGTTCGAATAGCTGCTTAGGCCGAGGATGTCGCCCGCTGCGTAGAATTCGACCAGCGCATTCACCCAGCCAAACGTCGCAATGTCCGCGATCGAGTAATCATCGACAATCCATTCGCGGCCCTCCAGCCGGTGATCCAGGACCCCGAGAAGACGCCTGGATTCATCAACAAAGCGCTGCCGAGGTCGCTTGTCCTCATAGTCCTTGCCGGCAAATCGCAGGAAAAAGCCTAGCTGTCCGAAGGTCGGCCCAACGCCCGACACCTGAAAGAACACCCAGGCCAGAGTCTCGTACCGCTGGGCGGGTGTTGTTGAGATGAGCTGCCCCGTCTTGTCGGCCAGATAGATGAGGATCGCACCGGTTTCCCATATGCCAATGGGCTGGCCGTCAGGGCCAGCCGGATCGATGATCGCGGGTATGCGGCCGTTGGGATTCAACGACACGAACGCTGGATCCTTCGACTCGTTGTTCGAGATGTCGACGAAGTGGGGCTCATACGGCAGGCCAGTCTCCTCCAGCATCATCGAGACCTTGACGCCGTTGGGCGTGGGGGCCGCGTATAGTTGCAAGCGATCCGGATAAGATGCTGGCCAGCGCTGCGTGATGGGAAAGGAGGAGAGGTCTGTCATATCTGGATCCTGGCACTGCGACGGCGGCTGAATGGAATGATCTGCTTCAAGGCCGGGTTCGACGACCGCGTCGATTGACGCGGTCGTCGGAGGTTGCGAACCGGATCGGCGCGGCACTAACGGCAGCGAAGCCTATTCCGCCGCGGTCCCGGCCGCTGGCTGTACGTCGTCAACCTTTTGGCGCTTCGGAAGCACCCAGCCGGGACGGACGAAGTGGCAGGTGTAGCCGCCCGGGTGCTTCTCCAGATAATCCTGGTGATCGGGCTCGGCCTCCCAGAACTCGCCGACCGGCTGGACCTCGGTCACCACTTTGCCATCCCACAGCCCCGAGGCATCCACATCGGCGATCGTATCCTCGGCGACGCGCTTCTGCTCCTCGTCGACATAATAGATGCCCGACCGGTAGGAGAGCCCACGATCATTGCCCTGGCGGTTCAGCGTCGTCGGATCGTGGATCTGGAAGAAGAATTCCAGGATGTTCCGGTAGCTCGTCACTGTCGGGTCGAAGACAATCTCGATCCCCTCGGCATGCGTGCCGTGATTACGATACGTGGCGTTCGGAATATCGCCGCCCGTGTAACCCACACGGGTCGAGATGATGCCGGGCCGCTTGCGGATCAGATCCTGCATGCCCCAGAAACATCCTCCTGCGAGAACAGCGCGCTGATGCATGTTAAGCCTCCTCTACTTGATCGAGATATTCACCGTATCCCTCGGACTCCATCTCGTCGCGCGGGATGAAGCGAAGGGACGCTGAGTTGATGCAGTACCGCAGACCGCCGCGGTCGGAAGGACCATCGGGGAACACATGGCCGAGATGACTGTCTGCGTGTACTGACCTGACCTCCGTCCGGACCATGCCGTGTGCGCTGTCCCGCACCTCGTTCACGTTTGCCGAAACGATCGGCTTGGTGAAGCTGGGCCAGCCAGTACCCGAATCGAACTTGTCCGTCGAAGCGAACAGTGGCTCTCCCGACACTATGTCGACGTAGATGCCAGGCTCCTTGTTGTCGTTGTACTCGCCCGTGAAGGGCCTTTCGGTCCCCGAATCCTGGGTAATCCGGCGTTGCTCGGGGGTCAGGCGGTCAACTGCTGCCTGTGACTTCTCAAACTTCATGATAGTCTCCAATAATCTAAATAGATGCGCGGAATAGTAGATCACTGAAAGGGAACTCAGCCCGGATTGTGCGATCTGATCAATCGCCAAACCAACCAAAACCACCAACCGGACTGAGCGATGCCGATCATAGCACCAATACCCCGTGGCGAACGACGCCTGATGCAGAAAGCTATTCATAAAACGCGCGATAAAAATCATGCCCGCAGACTCACGGCCATGCTGATGCTTCATCGGGGTGAACGGGTCAGCGATGTTGCCAGAACTCTCTGTTGTGCTCGTTCATCCGTTGGTCGCTGGATTAACTGGTTTACGCACTCAGGTATTGAAGGCCTGAAATCCTTACCCGCAGGGCGCTCCCGACGCTGGCCTTTTGAACATATCTGCACCCTGTTACGTGAGCTGATAAAGCATTCTCCCGGCGATTTTGGTTATCAACGTTCACGCTGGAGCACCGAATTACTGGCATTAAAAATCAATGAGATAACCGGTTGCCAGTTACATGCAGGAACCGTTCGCCGCTGGTTGCCATCTGCGGGGCTTGTATGGCGCAGGGCCGCGCCAACTCTGCGTATCCGTGACCCACATAAAGATGAAAAGATGGCGGTAATCCACAAAGCGCTGGATGAATGCAGCGCAGAGCATCCGGTATTTTATGAAGATGAAGTGGATATCCACCTTAATCGGGGTCTGACGCTCAGTGGAACGAAAACTCACGTTAAGCAACGTTTTCTACCTCTGACGCCTCTTTTAATGGTCTCAGATGTCCTTTGGTCACCAGTTCTGCCAGCGTGAAGGAATAATGGCCGAGCATATTGATATGTCCGTGGCAAAGCGGGGAGAGGCGTGCGATATCTTCATCATTCAGTGTTTCACCTTGCGCCCGGAGATGATCCAGGGCTGCCTGCATATACATAGTGTTCCATAACACGACGGCGTTAGTGACCAGCCCCAGTGCGCCCAGTTGATCTTCCTGACCGTCGGTATATCGTTTTCTTATCTCACCTTTTTGACCGTGACAGATGGCTCTGGCAACGGCATGGCGGCTTTCTCCCCGATTAAGCTGGGTCAGAATGCGCCGGCGGTAATCTTCATCATCAATATAATTAAGCAGATACAGCGTTTTGTTGATGCGCCCCACTTCAATGATTGCCTGAGTCAGTCCGGAAGGACGTTCACTTTTCAGCAATGAACGGACCAGCACTGAAGCCTGTACTTTGCCCAGTTTCAGGGAGCCAGCGGTCCGGATCATTTCGTCCCACTGAAGGACTATTTTTCGGGGATCTGATTGCCCTCTGGCAATATCATTCAGCACGCCATAGTTGGCATCATGGCCCATTCGCCAGAAAACCGAAGCACCGGCATCAGCCAGGCGTGGAGAAAACTGGTATCCCAGCAGCCAGAAAAGGCCAAAGACAAGTTCGCTGGTACCTGCTGTATCGGTCATAATTTCGGTTGGATTCAGCCCGGTCTCCTGTTCCAGAAGGCCTTCCAGCACAAAGATAGAGTCCCTCAGCGTCCCCGGTATAACGATGCCATGAAAGCCGGAATACTGATCGGACACAAAGTTGTACCAGGTGATCCCTCTGTTATTACCAAAGTATTTGCGGTTCGGTCCGGCATTGATTGTTCTGACTGGCGTAACAAAGCGCATTCCATCTGCAGATGCCACTTCTCCGCCACCCCATATCTGTGCCAGTGGCAGCGTTGCCTGAAAATCAACCAGTCTGGCATTAGCGCTGGTGATAGTTTCAGCCCGCAGATAGTTCGCTTTTGTCCAGTTCAGCCGGTGTCGGGTCAGTGCAGGAACATTTGATCTGATCAGTGGTTCCAGACCGATATTGCAGGCTTCAGCCATCAGCACGGCGCTGATGCTGACGGGCAGATCATCAACTCTGGCACTGGCTTCACTAGCATGGAAAAACTCATCAGCAAATCCGGTATGGGCGTTAATTTCGAGCAGCAACTCTGTTAAATCCACCGGAGGGAGCAGATCACTGATCATTTTGCTCAGTCGTTTCAGACTGTCCGGCTCATCAAGACTGGCGAGGGGAGAAATTGTCAACCGGGGCTTCGGGCCAGAAACATCGAGTTCGACAGCCTCATTTTCGCCAAGACGTGCAGCAACCTGTCTGTAACGACTATCAAGCTGATGACCCAGAGATTTTATTGCTTCCTGCGGGTCTGTCGGGTGTCCCAGAGAACGATAAACCTTAATCCGGTTTGCCTGCCAGTCAGCACCCTGTAGTAATCTTGCTCGGGGATCTCCCCACCGGTTACTGCCGGTAACGTAGACATCCCTCCGCCTCAGACTATCCTGCAGTTTACTGAGAAAGCAGAGCGTGTATCCCCTGCGGGTGATATGTTTTTCCTTGTTAATCACCAGCCGTTTCCATGACCGACTGATAATTTCCGTTGGTGCGTCGTCAAAAAACTGCCGCCGTGAGCTGAACTCCCGGCTGAGGTAGTCACAGGCATTCAGAGTGGTAACCCCGGCAGGTGCGGATGAAAATTTAACGGTATTCAGCAGATGGGGCAGGAAACGACGAACGCGCCCGTACTGCTCCACCATTTCTTCATGAAAATTATCGTCTGAGGGCCGGGAAATTTCACGGACAAGCGTGATGATTTCAGCCAGCTTTTGCCTGGGGATGTAGCTGAACACCTCAGCACGAATCGATTCGTCCGGTGTTTCTTCTTTCAGCAGGTACGAACATGCGCTGGCGAGCGCCAATGCAGATTTATCCAGATCCTTCAGCGAGCGGAGCCGTTTTTTCTGCCCAATCTTTCTGGCGTCACGGATGATAACGGCCAGCATGGCGTCCAGAACGTCCAGTGCATCATCCAACGCCAGCGTTTCCCATGCAAGGACAAAGGCAACCAGAACCGCCATCCTTTTCTGCGGTGACATCCTGGCAATATTGAACACCGAAGTCATACCAGCATAACGTGCGAGATTTTTCAGGCGCACAGCCGGGAGTGTACTCAGGTTGTCAGCATGCAAGCCAAAATCGTTCAGAGTTTTCCAGCGTTCAATTGCTTCATTAAACGCCGGACCACTGATGGTCACAGGGCCTTTTTTCAGTGATTCCAGTAAAGACAGGCGGCTGCAATCAGTTGGCCCCAGCAGCATCTCCAGCTGTGAACGTTGTTCGGCTGACGGTATCAGTGCCAGTTTGTTCCACAGGCGCAACGTCGCCTTTTCCCTTACCTCTGAAATCAACCGGGTCAGCGTAGTGGCTCCGGGGAGAATAATACGATGTTGCATAAGCCACCCTGTCGCCAGATCGAAAAGCAGGCCAGGACGTTCGTTGCTTATCCAGCTCCGGGTATATAAAAGACGGGTAAGGCGAAATCATGTACAGGACCTTAAGCGGCGAGTCCATTTAAAACGCCTTCCAAGGTCCTGTTCTGTATCGACTTTCTCTGCTTGGTTCGGCAGGCGTTCTTGGCCAAATAATCGGCAGCCCATTCCAATCTTTCCCTTATTTCTGTCAGCGCCCTATGGGCCACTGCTTCCAATAGCGGTAGCCACCACGTCGCACTGTTCTTCGACGCTTTCAGCATCGATAGCGCCCCACTCATCACACTCTGCGCGACCCGTCTCTTCATCACCAGCGACAGCAGGCTCGTCCACACCAACCCCTCGGCAATCGCTTTCTCGCCCGTCACAAACCCCTTGAGCCGGTTGTGCGATTTCCACTCTTTAAATAACAACTCCACCTGCCAACGGCAGCGATACAGGCTCATCACCTGCTCTGCTGACCATGCTGCTCGCGGTAGGTTCGTCATCCACAGACAGAACCGCTTTTCCTCAGCAAACCAGCGCCGGATCAACCGGTACTCGACCTGGCCGGACTTCACCACCATATCCAGTACCTCGGCCCGACAGCGTCGCCGTCCGGCCTCTCTCAGAGATAGTCCCGCCAGCTTGGGTACTTCCCGTCCATCACCGCGCCAGGCTTGGATTATCTTGGGGTTCAGGCTTTTCGTGCCGCGCACCAGATAAAATCCGCCAGCGTCGTTCACCTGCTCAAACCAAGCCCTGTCAATGTAACCTGCGTCAGCCAGCAGCAGGCAGTTGGTCAGCGTGTGGGCTTCAGGCAGAAATTGCCGTTCCCCTGCGGTATCGGCAGACACACTCATGCACAACGGGCTCTGCTCCGACAGTGACATGGTCATATGGCACTCGATAGCTGCCGGACTGATGGTCTTGAACCGGCCGGGAAAATCAGCAGCAAGGCGCCGATGCACCGCAAAGGAGGTGCCATCGTGCAGTAACACCTGCTTGAACGCGCCGAGGGAGGCTGCTTTGAGTTGATGGTCGATACGCAAGGCGATGGCCCGCTCGACCAGGGCTTTCATAAACAGGGCAAAGCTCTCTTTGCGCAGCTGATTGTGAAACGGTTTGTAAGAAACCTGATGGGTGTTTACCAGTTGCAAGGCATTGAAATGGCGGTGTAAACCGGCAATGTCATTGACCTGGTCGCCTCCCATGGCCCGCAGCAGTGCAGGTACGAGCATGGCTGGGGTAATGGCACGCTGACGCAGACAAAACTTGCAGAGCCGAGCAATGCGCTCGAGTGCGGCGGGAGCCAAGAGTTGCTCCAGATAGTAATTAGCGTTGATAATAGTCATAGGCTTCGCGCGTGTTGATTTTGTTTGGCGATAAAATCAGATCACAAACGAAGCCTTTTTTATATCTATTTCAATTGGTTGCCGCTAAAGATCCTGTACATGAGTGAGGGTTATGGTGGCTATATGCTGGATATTGCTATTCAGATGACAGCCATATGGGGAAGATTACAGGCGCCTGAAATAACAGCAGAGTATGGAGTGACTACCACGGCTGGAGGTTGGCACGGGCTGATCCCCTCTCCCTTTGGGAGAGGGTTAGGGTGAGGGGAGCTGGCTGACCGGGTGTAGCAACCAGGCGGCATTACACCGCTGAATCTTCAGTTATTGAAATTCCACGCGATCGGCAGTTCGACGTCGAAGATAAGTGCATCCCCGTCGAGGCGAAAGGCCAGGCTGGTCTGGTGCTGGTCGTATTCGTTGATAATCAGGCAGCTCTCGGCGAAGTTGGACTCGTAGTTGATATGGGCCACTCCTTCACGGCCGTCAGCGAGTTCGATGCTGAGCACCCGCAGCGGGTTCTCCTGACTGAGGTTGACCCGGGTGTCCCCCACGTCCACCAGCCGTTCCAGCAGAGGGAAGAAATCTTGTCTGTGGGTCGTTATGGCCTGGGTGATGGCCTGCTCCAGCTCAGCCTGGGTGGCGAAGGGGCCGCCGAGTGGGTAGCGGGTCTGGATCCTTTCCTGAGTCATTGCGTTTCCTCCTGAACTGAGATGTGGCAACAGTTTGGCCGCTGCAGTGACCTGTCATGTACAGGATCTTTAGCTACAACCAATTGAAATAGATAGAAAAAAGGCTTCGTTTGTGATCTGATTTAATCGCAAAAAAAAACCGACACGCCCGAAGCCATGACTATTATCAATGCAACCCAGTA
>NZ_PQLN01000107.1:0-13167 GCF_002919855.1 Aeromonas sp. ASNIH8
CGCATGATAGTGCTCAACACCCCCCACAACCCCACCGGCACCGTCTGGCAGGCAGGGGATCAGGAGCGCCTCGCCCGCCTGGTGCGCGGCACCGACATCCTGATCCTCTCGGACGAGGTGTACGAGCACGTGGTGTTCGACGGCGCCCTGCACCAGAGCGTCATCCGCTATCCGGAGCTGGTGGAGCGCTCCGTCGCCGTCTTCTCCTTCGGCAAGACCTTCCACGTCACCGGCTGGCGGGTGGGCTACTGCGTGGCGCCCCGCCCCCTGATGGAGGAGATCCGCAAGGTGCACCAGTTCGCCATGTTCGCCGCCGACACCCCCATGCAGTACGGCTTCGCCCACCTGTTGCAGCAACCGGCCCACTATCAGGGGCTGGCAGCCTTCTACCAGCGCAAGCGTGACCTGCTCGCCTCGGCCCTGGCCGGTTCGCGCCTGACCCTGCTCCCCTCGGCGGGCAGCTTCTTCATGCTGGCAAGCTACGAGCGGGTAAGCGACGAGCCGGACAGCCTGTTCGTGCAGCGGCTCATCCGCGATCACGGGGTCGCCACCATTCCGGTCTCCGCCTTCTATCACGACGGCACGGATCAAAGAGTCATCCGTCTCTCCTTCTCCAAGGATGACGACACCCTGCTGGCGGGCGCCGAGCGCCTGTGCGCCGTCTAGGGGGCACCATGGATTCACTGCGCGTTGCCGTCCTCCAGATGGTCTCCGGGGATGACCTTGACCACAACCTGGCCCAGGCCGAAGCGTTGCTGCGTCAGGCCGCGGCCGAGGGGGCCGAGCTGGCCCTGCTGCCCGAATACTTCTACCTGATGCCGGTCGATGAGCGGGCGCGAGTGGCCCTGGCAGCCCCCGTTGACGATCACCCCCTGCTTGCCTGGGTACAGGGGCTGGCCCGGGAGCTCGGGCTCTGGATCCTGGCCGGCACATTGCCGCTTGCCAGCCACGAGCCCGGCAAGATGCACAACAGCAGCCTGCTCATCGACCCGCAAGGGCAGCTCGCAAGCCGCTACGACAAGCTGCACCTGTTTGGCTTTTGCACCGGGCAGGAGCAGTATGACGAGGCCGCGACCATGACCCCGGGCCGGGAGGTGGTGAGCCATCCCCTGCCCTGGGGCGTGCTGCGCCTCGGGATCTGCTACGACCTGCGCTTCCCGGAGCTGTTTCGCCTGGGGCCAGCCCCCGATTTCATCGCCCTGCCCGCGGCCTTCACCCACACCACCGGGCTCGCGCACTGGGCGCTGCTGCTGCGGGCACGTGCAGTGGAGAACCTGGCCTTCGTGTTTGCCAGTGCCCAGGGGGGACACCACCCCGGTGGGCGGCGCACCTTCGGCCACAGCATGATCATCGATCCCTGGGGCCGGATACTGGCCCAGGTAGAGGAGGGTCAGGGCATGGCCATCGCCACCCTGGATCTGGCGGCACAGCGCACGGTGCGCAGCCAGTTGCCGGCCCTCACCCATCGCAAGATAGCCGTCGGCCCTTGAGGCCGGCACCCTTTAGCACGCTAGGAATGACACCACACTTCAAGGGACTGACCATGAAACTCAACACACTGATGATGCTGATGGCCCTGGCCACCGCCGGCCAGGCCGCCGCCAAACCCCTGGTGATCGCCACCGATGCCACCTATCCCCCCTTCGAGATGGTCGACAGCAACGGCAAGCTCGGCGGCTTCGAGGTCGATCTCGCCTATGCCCTGTGCGCGGCCATGAAGACCGAGTGCGAGGTGATCAACCAGCCCTGGGATGCCCTGCTGCCCGGCCTGCAGGTGCGCAAGTACGACGCCATCATGTCCTCCATGAACATCACGGACGAACGGCGCCAGAAAGTGGACTTCAGCCAGGTCTACTACATGATGCAGAACCGCTTCGTGGGGCGCAGCGACAAGGCAGCCGACTTTGCAGACGATCCGGCCCACTTCAAGGGCAAGGTGATCGCGGTGCAGGAGGGCACCCCCCAGGACAACTTCATCACCGCCCGCTATGGCGAGGTGGCCAAGATCAAGCGCTACGTCAACGCCCAGTCCCCCATGCTGGATCTGCAGTCCGGCCGCGCCGACTACACCTTCGGCAACATGGTGCAGTTGAAGGTGGGCTTCCTCGACAAGGAGATGGGCAAGCAGTTCGCCTTCGTCGGTCCCCAGTTCAACGGCACCCAGGACAAGATCCTGGGAGAAGGGGTGGCGGTGGCCCTTCGCAAACACGATGACAAGCTCAAGGCCCGCTTCGATGCCGCCATCGAGAGCGTCAAGGCCGACGGCACCTTCAACACCCTGCTCAAGAAGTACCAGCTCGAAGATCTGCTCTGATCCCGGCATGCCAGCCCCCTGGACAGTTGCAAGGGGCCACGGCAACAGGGCGGCCATTGGCCGCCCTGTGTCGTTTTCCCGGCCTCTCGCCGTTATTGGGCCAGGCCCAGGTGCCCGGCAATCTCCTGATACTGGGTCTGGTAGTTGTCGTCGAAGTGGTGGGAGCCCGGCAGGGTCACCGTCGTCACGTTCGGCTGCTGCAAGCGCGGACAGAGTTTGACCGGGGAGTCGTCCTCCGCGCCCTGCACGCAGAGCAGCGGCAGAGTCTGGATCCGTGTCACCTCCGGCAGGGTGGGATAGCGGCCCCCCTTGTCGTGCACCACCATGTCGCTGACGTGGATCTCGAAATCCGACGCCGTCGAGGGGGAGAGCATCACGGCCCCCGCCAGGCTGTCGCGATAGGCTGGCGGCAGACGATTGATGACGAAGGGCACTATCTCGGCACCAAAGGAGAAACCCACCAGCAACCAGCGCTGGCGCCCCCAACGGGACTGGTACTCGGTGAGGATGCGCACCAGATCCGCCGTCGCCTGCTCCGGCGTCTTCTTCTTCCAGTAATAGGAGAGCGAGCTCCAACCCACCACCGGCATGCCGTGGGCCTGCAACTGGGCGCTGAGCCCCTTGTCCAGCGCCGCCCAGCCGCCATCCCCGCTCATGAAGACCACCATGGGGGAAGACGAGGCTTGCGCCACCGGCAACTCCACCAGCCCCAGATCCGCGCCGATCCGGCCCGGCTGGGCGGCCACTGCCGGCAAGGTGAACGAAGAGACGAAACAGCAAATCAACAGCAACAACATGGCTCTCATGGGCCAACTCCTATTTCTTCATGAGCCCGAAGGGGCCGCGACTGATGAGGGAGACGAGGTGGGTCAGGGTGCGGGGCAGCACCAGATGACCGGTACAGAGCAGGTAGCGGGGCTCCCACCTTGGGCCGAACTTCTCCTTGTAACGCCGCAATCCCTGGAAGTTGTAGAAACGGCTGCCCCGGGTGAACAGGGTGTTGCCAAGGCGGGCCCAGTAACCGCCGAGGGGGTTGTCGTTGAAGCCCGACATGGGGGCCATCCCCAGGTTGAAGCTGGCATACCCCTCCTGCTTGCCCCACAGCAGGAGCTCGACAAACAGGAAATCCATGACCGGCGCCGCCCCTGTGTCGAGGCTGTAGCGCATCAGATCGATGGAGAGGCTCTCCTTGTTGTCGCTGATCCAGAGGTTGGCAAACCCGACGATCTGCCCCTCCCGCCGTACCAGCGCCATCGGGTTGAGGGTGAGGTAGGCGGGATCGAAACTGCCCACGGAGAAGCCCTTCTCCCTGCCCTGCTTGCTGTGCAGCCAGCTGTCGGAGATCCCCTTCAACTCGGGCAGCAGGGGGGCAATCTCACCGGGGGCCACCACCTCGAAGCGCAGCCCTTCCCGCTTGCCCTTGGCGTGGCTCTGGCGCAGGTTGCGCAGGCGACTGCCGGCAAGATCGAAGCTCGGCAGATCCACGATGGCCTCCTCCCCGAGCTTGAAGGGGATGAGCCCGAGATCCAGATAGACAGGCAGATAGCGGGCCGACACCTGGTAGAAGACAGGGCTGACGTCGTGCTCGTCACAGCGCTCGCGAAACTGCCAGAGCAGCTCCTCCACCAGGGAGGGCTGACCGACGGGATCCCCCATCACTATCCAGCTGCTGCCCTCGGCCCCGTACATGAGGAAGGCCTCGCCGCTGGGGTGGAACAGCAGGGACTTGTCCCCGAGCTGGGCCAGGTAGCCGTGGCCTCCCCCTGCCCGCATCACCAGCCCATGGGCACGGGAGAGCACCTCGGCATCCGGCTTGCAGGCGGCGAGGCGCAAGGGCGCCAGCAGATGGGCCACCCCGACCACCGCCAGCACGCCGATGACACTCCCCATGGCGCGCAGGGCACGGGAGGCGGCCCCGGGCCCGTGGGCCGAGACGTGCAGCCAGAGGGAGGGGTCGTACTCCACATGGCGGTAGGAGAAGAGCAGCAACCACAAGGCCCCCAGCAGCACGGCTCCCACCGACATCAGCCAGGAAGGGGTAAACCGGGCGTGAAGCAGGGAACCCTTGCGATAAAAGAGGGAGTGGCAGGGGGTGATGATGAGCAAGAAGCCCCCGATCAGCAGGGCCGACTCCCAGTCAAACCCCTTGAACAGGGAGAACAGCATGCCAAGTCCCAGCAGCCACTGGGTGATCCTGAATGCCCCGTCATGACGGCGGTAGAGGCTGTGGACCAGCAACAGCAGCAACACGCCGCTGACGCTGCCGAGCACATGGGAGAGCTCCAGCAGGTGCAGGGGCAACACCTCCAGGAAGGCTTCGATCCGCCCCCTCATGGTGGGGATCATCCCGGAGCAGAGCAGCAGGGTACCCGCCGCGAAGGTACCCATGCTCACCAGGGCGGGCACAAACTCCCGGGTCGCCATCATCACCCCCTGCAGCCGGTGCAGGCGGGCCCGCTGTTGCAGCAGCTCCTGACCTGCGAACAGCAGCAGGGCACAGAGGAAGGGCAGGAAGTAGTAGACGCAGCGGTAGATAAGCAGGGAGGCGAGCAGCTTGTCCACCGGCAGATAGTGGGTGAGCAGCAGGCTCATGCTCGCCTCGAAGACCCCGATGCCCCCCGGCACATGGGCCAGCACCCCGAGCAGACTGGAGAGCACGAAGGCACTGAGCAGCACCGGATAGGGCACGCTGCCCGATGGCAGCAGCACATAGAGCACGGCGGCGGCGGCCATCCAGTCAAGCAGGGCGATAAGCAGTTGCAGCAGGCGGTATCTGATGCGCGGCAGGAACAGCGGGTGTCCGCGCCAGACCAGGGCTGCCCCCGGCCACACCAGATATGCCAGCACCGTCAGCAGGGCCAGGCCCCCCGCCAGTTGCAACAACCCGGTCGCCCAGCGGGGCCAGTCCACCAGCAGGGCCGCCCCCTGCCCCAGCAGCAGGGCACTGCCCCCCCAGCCCAGCAGACCGAGGAAGAAGGTGATGGAGCAAAAGAGAATTACCCTGGCCACCTCCCCGGTGCCAAGCCCCAGGGAGGAGTAGAGCCGGTAGCGTACCGAGGAGCCGGTGAGCAGCGCAAAGCCCAGGGTGTTGGAGAAGGTGTAGGCGATGAAGGAGGTCATCCCCACCTGCTGCCAGGGCAGGCGTTTGTCCAGCACCTTCAGTGCCAGCAGATCATAGCAGCAGAGGCAGCCATAGCTGAGCAGGGTGAGCAGCAGGGCGCCCCCCAACTGCGGCAAGGGTTGTGACCAGATGGCCTGGCGGATGTCGTGCCAGTGCCACAGGTGGGTCAAATGATAGAGGACGGTCAAGGCCGCCCCCAGCAGCAGCAGGCTGCACAGGGGGCCTATCCAGATCAACAGCTGACGCCGCATTCAAGATTCCTGTCAAAAAGCGTGGAGAAAGAGAGCCTCCGAAAGCGGGCGGACAAGGCGCCCTCCCGGAGTGACTCCCCCACAGGCGGCGCGTGACGCCGCACGTTCACGGGGGCAATCCTATGATTTACCAGGCCCTGCCCGCTCGCCACTTTTCTTCTGTAACCTTATGTACAGGCAGACAAAACATCCCCGTCCGGGATAGAGGCAGGAGACGCCATGACACCCTCCCCCCTGATAAGACGCTTCCCCCAAAACGCCCTGGGGCGCGATCTGGCCGTCGGCGACATCCACGGCCACTTCGCCCTGTTGCAGCAGGCCCTCGACACCCTGGATTTTGATCCCGCCCGGGACCGTCTCTTCAGCGTCGGGGATCTGGCGGATCGCGGGCCCGAGTGCAGCGAGGTGATCCACTGGCTGGCCAGACCCTGGTTTCACCCGGTCTGCGGCAATCACGACGACTACGTCTGCCGTTACGAGAGCTGCGATCGGGAGAACTGGATCCGAAACGGCGGCGGCTGGTTTCAGCACCTGACCCCTGCCGAGCAGGCGGCGTTCGCCGTCCACTACCGCAGCCTGCCCCTGGTCATCGAGGTGGCCACCCCGGCCGGTCCGGTCGGGCTGCTTCACGCCGATTGTCCCTTCTCCTCCTGGCAGGGGCTGCTGGACCAACTCGATGCCGGGGTGAGCGGCGGACGGCTTCGGGCCATCAAGAACGTCTGCCTCTGGTCAAGGCGCCGTATCGAACGGCTGGACGAGAGCGGGGTCGCGGATCTCGCCGCCCTGGTGGTGGGCCACACCCCGGTGAGGGAGCCGGTGCGCCTTGGCAACGTCCACTACATCGACACCGGCGGCTGGTATCCCGAGGAGGGCGGCTACTTCACCCTGCTGGACCTCAATACCCTGACCCCTCACTTTCCCCTGCCCTGAGCCGGACCGATGGGATGATCAGGCTCACGGACAACGCCCACTGCCCATTAAAGCGCCAGGCGAACGCCCCGGACTTCGCTCTGCCAGCGCGATGGTTTACCATGCAGGCAATTGCGGTGCATGGCACCCCCACCCAGGCGCCAGGCGCCGCCGTCATCGGACACTCCTTTCGAGCAACATGAGCACATCAGCGCACCCGGCCAGCGGGCCCACGTTCTATTTCCACGACTACGAGACCTTCGGCATCAGTCCGGCCAAAGACAGACCGGCGCAGTTTGCGGGCATTCGCACCGACGGGGATTTCAACGTCATCGGCGAGCCGCTGGTGATTTACTGCAAGCCGCCGGCGGATTACCTGCCGGAGCCGGAAGCCTGCCTCATCACCGGCATCACGCCGCAAAAGGCGATGAAGGACGGCCTGTGCGAGGCGGACTTCATCCGCCAGATCCACGCAGAGTTCGCCACCCCGGGCACCTGCGTGCTCGGCTACAACAGCATCCGCTTCGATGACGAGGTGACCCGCTACACCCTCTATCGCAACTTCTATGACCCCTATGCCTACGCCTGGCAGAACGGCAACTCCCGCTGGGACATCCTCGACATGCTGCGGGCCTGCTACGCCCTGCGCCCGCAGGGGATAGAGTGGGCGTTTGACGACGAGGGCAAGCCGAGCTTCAGGCTGGAGAAGCTCACCGTCGCCAACGGCGTGGCCCACGCCAACGCCCACGATGCGCTCTCGGATGTGCTGGCCACCATCGAGATGGCCAGGCTGGTGAAAAAGGCTCAGCCCAAGCTCTTCGAGTACCTCTTTGATCTTCGCAACAAGAACAAGGTGAAGGCCCTCATCGACGTGGTGACCATGAAACCCCTGGTGCACGTCTCCGGCATGTTCTCCCCCTGGCAGGGGTGTGCAAGCTGGGTGTCGCCGCTCGCCTGGCACCCCACCAACCAGAACGCGGTGATCATGGTGGATCTGACCCGTGACCCCACTCCGCTTATCGAGCTCTCCTGCGAGGAGATCCGCGAGCGCCTCTACACCAAAAAAGAGGAGCTGGGGGATCTGGCCGGCATTCCGGTCAAACTGGTGCACATCAACAAGTGCCCGGTGCTGGCCCCGGCCGCCACCCTGACGCCGGAGCGGGCGGACGAGCTGGGCATCAACCGGGCTCAGTGCCGCAAGAGCCTGGATCTGCTGCGGGCCCACCCCGAGGTGCGGGAAAAACTGGTGGAGGTGTTCAACCAGGAGTTTGCCGGCAGCAATGACGGCGACCCCGACACCCAGCTCTACGCCGGTTTCTTCGGCCACGGCGACAAGTCCACCATGGATCTGGTGCGCGCCACCCCGGCGGATCTGCTGGGGGAGCGGGAGTTTGCCTTCACGGATCCCCGTCTGCCCGAGATGCTGTTCCGTTACCGCGCCCGCAACTGGCCCCACACCTTGAGCGAAGCGGAGCAGAAGCGCTGGCGCCTGCACTGCAGCGACTACTTCAGCCGCCGTCTGCCGGATTATGTGCCGCGCCTGGAAGCCCTGGCGGAACAGAACCAGGGGAACGAACGGAACTTTGCGATTCTAAAGAGTCTCTATCACTACCTTGAAAATCTATGAGATGTGAGCCGTTTCACAGTTAAAAACCGATGCGTTTCCCCGGCTCGCGACATAATGGGCAGGGAGCCCAAGCTCCTGATAGTGTGAATATTTAGATGCGCTGACGGCATGGATGCCGTGCTTTCGACTGTTGGGGAACTCTCGTTTTATGCGTTCAGCTCTGCCTGCTTTGACACTCGTCGCCTGTGCCCTGCTGCCCCAGGCCGCCCTCGCTGGCGCCCGGTTCGAGGTGCCAGACTACCTCTTGCGCCTGCCGGAGCAGACCTACCGGCTCATCGAGCACAACTTCAGCACCCTCTACCAGCAGACCGACTTCACCCCGCAAATCACCAACAGCTATTTCAACCACTCGGATCTCTACCGCTTCGCCGGCATTCCCCTGGCCATCACGCCGCAAAACGGCTTCCAGATGGAGGTGTTCGGCCAGCTCTACAACAAGTCGTCCCAGATCTATGCCCAGATGAGCCAGGATCTCTCCCTCTATCGCACCCTGCGGGTGGACATGATGGGGGATCAGAGCGACGAGATCGCCATCGGCATGGGGCTCGGCATCCCCCTGACAACTCGCCTCACCGTCAAGGCGCTCGCCTCCAGCAACGAGATCCCGGGCTATGGTTCCGCCAATTACGCCATCGGGATGGAGTGGCACTTCTAGAGACCATTTCGCCACATAAAAAAGGCTCCCGAGGGAGCCTTTTTGCAGTGCAACGCCATCAGGGGTAGCGGATCACCGCCCCCTGCCCCCCTTGCAGCACCAGGGTGCTCCCCAGGGGCGTCTCGTCCCAGAAGTCCGTGCCCCCCGGCGCCAACGGGAACTCGCAGGGGTGCTCCCCCCAGTTGAACAGGCAGAGCAGCTCGCCGCCCCCGGGCAGCGCCACCCGCCCGCGCTCGAATGCCATCCCCTCGAAGCGGGCCGCCGGGGTGCGCGCGGCGCACAGGGCGAGCAGCTTGCCAAGGCGCGCCCCTTGCGCCGCGTCCAGATCATGCAATCTGTCCCCCGCCAGCACCATGCCACCGCTCGCCACCAGGGCGGCCAGGTGGAAGTCGTACTCGGCGCAGCTCCCGTGCTGGCCCGGAATATCCCGCAGGCAGACGCAGTCGGGGTCCAGCACCCAGAGCCGCTCGTGCTGCCAGGCGCGGCAGAAGGCTTCTCGCGCTATCTGGCGAAAACGGGGGCCCTGGCGCTCTACGTCATCGCTCACCCGCATGCCATGCACCAGGCCGAGGCTCGGCCACAGCGGCGCATTGCAGCCGAGCAGGAAGGCCCCCTCCCCGGCGCCGCGCAGGATGGCGGCCATACCGCGCCGATAGGCCTCCACCCGGGTGGCGGCGGGGTCGTGGAAGCGACCACCGTGGATGGCCCCCCAGAAGTTGGCATCGAGCTTGAAGTAGTGAATGCCCCACTGGGTACGCAGGGTGCGAAATACCTGCTCCAGGTGCGTCTGCACCTCGGGGTGGGTGCCATCCAGCACGTACCAGGGGGTGCAGCGCCAGCCCCCGTAGGTGACTCGCTCCGAGGGGAGCGGCAGGCCATCCTCCCCTTTCACGAACCAGTCAGGGTGCTGCTGGAACACTTGCGAGCCGGGCTCGGCGATAAAGGGGGCGACCCAGAGCGCAGGCTCGCAACCGGCGGCGCGGATCTCCCCTGCCAGGGCCGCCACCCCCTCCTCGAACTTGGCGGAAGGGGTGAGCCAGTCCCCCATCCTGGCCTGATAGCCATCGTCTATCTGCACGTAGCGCAGGGCCGGGAAACGCTCGGCCCGCACCGCCAGGTTCTCGCGAATGTCCGCCGCGCTCACGTTCGCGTAGTAGTGATACCAGGAGCACCAGCCGCTCGGGCGCGTGGGCACCTCCCCCACCAAGGAGCCGTGCTCGGCGGCGATATGCTGCGCCAGCGTCGCGAGCAGGGCCTCCCTGTCCGGCCCCTCCAGGCAGATCAGCGCCTCGCTCTGCCAGTGCGCACCCGGCGCCAGGGTGCGCCCTTCGGTGTTCATCACGATCTCGAGGCGCCCGTCGGGATGGAGGCGAAACTCCCCGCCAAAGCGCTGGCAGCTCGCAAAGGCCAGCAGCAGCCAGCCCCCCTCCTGCGCCACCAGCAGCAGGTTGTGCACCGTGTGGTAGCCATGGTCGGCGGTGATGCGATAGACAGACGCATCGGGGCAGCGGCCCAGGTGCTCGGGGGCATTCCAGCGTCCCCCGGTCTGGGCCAGCATCTGGAACCCCTCTCCGTAGATGGCCGCGTCGGGCGCAAGTCCGAGATCCCCCTCAAACAGCCGCCAGTGGTGGACGGCCTCGGACTGCCTCCCGGTGTTGTCGAGCCTCACCCGGCAAAGCGGCCCCTCCCATTGGCGGGTTTGCAGCAGGGTGTCAGGGAGGGCGGGATCGGCGGGCAGTTGGCGCAACCGGGCCAGGAGAGAGGGGGTCGACATGGGAACTCCTTCTTGTGAATGGGGATGAAGCCGGGGCCATTGTATCCCCTGCGGGCCAGTTGACCCTGTTCCCTCCCCCCCGTGCCTGTTAAACTGCGACCTCGCTCACACTTGCCAAGATGAGGCCCCCGTGCTGCTGCAACGCACCCTGCGCTACCTTCGTGATTTTCTGGTCATCATCGCCTGTCTGCTGGCAGGCAAGGCCGTGGCGGCCATCCTGCCCTTCGCCTTCCCCGGCAGCATCATCGGCATGCTGCTGCTGTTCGTGCTGCTCTCCTTGCAGATCGTCCGCTTCTCCTGGGTCGAGCTGGGGGGCGGCCTGCTGCTGCGCCACATGGGGGTGCTGTTCGTGCCGGTGGCGGTGGGCCTGGTGGCCTGGCTCGAGCCCCTGCGCCAATCCTTCGGTCTCATCATGCTCTGCGTCGTGCTCGGCATCGTGCTCATCCTGGGCGCGGTCGGCCACCTCTATCAAAGGATGAACAAGCCATGATCCTCTGGTTCGCCCTGCCCCTCACCCTGGCCCTCTATTTCATGACCCGGGCCCTCTACCGCCGCCTGCCCTGGCCCGTCATCAATCCGGTGCTGATCCCCACCGCCGTCATCATCGGCCTGCTGCTCTGGCTCGATCTGCCTCTGGATCAGTACCAGCAGGGGGCCTCACCCCTGACCGCCCTGCTGGAACCCGCCGTGGTGGCCCTGGCCCTGCCGCTGTACCAGCAGGCGCGCCAGATCCGCGACAAGCTCACACCCATCCTGGCCTGTACCCTCACCGCGGTGCTCATCTCGGTCTGCACCACCCTGGGGGTCGGCCACCTGATGGGGGCGGATCCGGCGCTGCTCGCCTCCATCGCCACCAAGTCCATCACCACGCCGCTCGCCATGAGCGTCAGCCAGTCCCTCGGCGGCATTCCCGCCATCGCCGCCGCCGTGGTGGTGGTGGTGGGGATCCTGGGGGCCCTGGTGGGCTACCCCCTGCTCAAGCTGATGCGGGTCACCGACCCCGAGGCTCAGGGGCTCGCCATGGGAGCCTGCGCCCACGCCATCGGCACCGCCGCCTCCGCCGAGCAGGGGGTGACCCAGGGCGCCTTCTCGTCGCTGGCCATGGTGGTGTGCGGCGTGCTGACCGCGGCCATCGCCCCCCTGCTGTTCGCCCTCTACCACTGGCTGACCTGATCCCCGTTGCCATGGCCGCCCTTGCGGCCATGGCCTCTGTGCCCTTTCACCGTTTCCATCCGATACCCTCGCCTCCCTGATGCCGGGAGCTGGCGCACAGATTGCGAAAGACAAACGTTTCCTTTACCATCCCCGCCCCTTTACCCATCAAGGCGTGAGCGCGCTCACACAATTCGCCGCGCTTGCTCCCTACAATGGCCCCCCAATTGGCCTTTGAGGACACAGTATGCATCCCCGCTTTGCCAAGCCATTCGAGACCCTTTCCGCCCCGCTCCAGGCCGCCCTGCTGCCCATGCTGGGGGACGATTTCCAGGCCCGTTTCACCCCGGACCAGGTCGCGACCCTGAAAGCCGCCACCGGGCTGGATGACAGGGCCCTGCGTCTGGCCTTGCTGCCGCTGGCGGCCGCCTGCTCGGTGGCCCCCATCTCCAGGTTCTTCGTCGGCGCCATCGCCTGCGGCCTGAGCGGCACCTGGTACTTTGGCGCCAACATGGAGTTCGCGGGCCAGGGGCTGTTCCACTCGGTCCACGCCGAGCAGTCCGCCATCTCCAACGCCTGGCTGGGTGGCGAGACCGGGATCTCCGAGATCACCGTGAACTACACCCCCTGCGGCCACTGCCGCCAGTTCATGAACGAGCTGAGCACCGCCAAGACCCTGAAGGTCTCCCTGCCGGACGATCTCAGCGAGCTGCAATCCTTCCTGCCCCACTCCTTCGGCCCCGCCGATCTCGAGATCACCGATGCCCTGATGAGCCCCCAGGCTCACGACGAGCTGGTGCTCGAGAGCGACGACCCCCTGTGGCAGGCTGCGCTCGCCGCCGCCCGCCAGAGCTATGCCCCCTACAGCCAGGGCTATGCCGCGGTGGCGCTGCAGTTCGAGGACGGGCGCATCTTCTGCGGCCGCTATGCCGAGAACGCCGCCTTCAACCCGAGCCTGCCGCCGATGCAGATGGCCTGCGCCCACGCTGTGCTGGGTGGCGAGGATCTCGCCACCGTGCGCCGCGCCGTGCTGCTGGAGAGCAAGGATGGCCAGATCAGCCAGCGGGACTCCGCCCAGTCCACCCTGAAGGCGCTGGGCTCGGTCGAGCTTGAGTACAAAGCCGTCTGACCCCGGCATCCGCCAACGGGAAGGGGAGCTGCGGCTCCCCTTCTTGCTCTCTGCCCCTCACCCCCTTTCTCTGCGCCTCTGGCGCCGTGCATCAGATGCCCTCTTGCCCCATGTGAGGGCGGCCTCCCTCCGATGACCTTATTGGCAGACCTCCTCTGCGGTGGCGGGAAGCCCAGGTTAAGGGGCCAAGACCCCACCCCGCCCCTTGCGGTCCCCGTGTGTGACCCCACAATGC
>NZ_PQLN01000108.1:0-12691 GCF_002919855.1 Aeromonas sp. ASNIH8
CCGTAGCAGAAGTCCCGGCGACCTTGCTGGGGTACCAGCAGATGGCACTGATCCGGCCCATCCTCTTCGACCCGGCTGGTGATGCCCCGGGCAGCGAACTCCTGGCTCAGGGCCGTCAGGGCGGGCAGGGCGACCTTGTCCACAAAGGCGCGGGCTTCCTGCTCGGTGGAGGGGCGCAGCAGGTGATCCATCCGGGTGCGCCACTGCTTGCCGTTCCAGAAGTCAGTGGCGGGGGAGAGGCGCCTGGCCGAGTGCTCCTTGTCTGCGACAAGGCCGCGGCAGAGTCCGAGGCAGAGCAGCACCATGATGAAGGCAAACGGCAGTGCGGCGATGAGGGTCATGGACTGGAGTGCCGCCAGCCCCCCTGTGCTCATCAGGGTACCCGCGGTGACCCCGAGCAGCAGAGCCCAGAACAGGCGCTGCCAGATCGGTGAGCCCTCCTTGCCCTGGGTAGCGATGTTGTCGATGACGAAGGCTCCCGAGTCGGCGGAGGTGACGAAGAAGACGCTGATGAGGATCACCGCGAGGGCCGAGGTGATGTCCGCTCCCGGCAAGAGGTCAAAGAAGTTGAACAGCAGGGTGTCGATGTTGCCGACCGAGTCGATGAGGCTTGTGCCCCCCTCATGCTGGCTGGCCCAGATGGCGGCGTTGCCGAACACCGTCATCCAGAGCAGGTTGAAGGCGGTGGGCACGAACAGGACGCCGAGGATGAATTCGCGCAGGGTGCGTCCGCGGGAGATGCGGGCGATGAAGAGGCCGACAAAGGGGGACCAGGAGATCCACCAGGCCCAGTAGAGCAGGGTCCAGTTGCTGAACCAGCCCGCCTGGCGGGTCTCGCTGTAGGTGAAGGTGCGGAAGGTGAGCTGGCTTAAAGAGGAGACATAGTTGCCAATGTTCTCCGAGAGGGCTCCCAGCAGGTACTGGGTGGGGCCGGCCACCAGCACGAACAGCAGGAGCACGATGGCGAGAAAGAGGTTGAGCTCGGAGAGGCGCTTCACCCCCTTGTCGAGACCGGTGACCGCCGAGATGCCGGCGAGGGTGATGACGACCCCGATGAGGCCGAAGCGAAACAGCTCCCCCGAGGTGTCCATGCCGGTGAGGCGGGTGATCCCCGCCGAGAGTTGCATCACGCCATAGCCCAAGGTGGTGGCGATGCCGAAGATGGTGCCCACCAGGGCGAAGACGTCCACCGCGTGGCCGAGCGGCCCGTGGATCTTCTCCTTGAAGATGGGATAGAGGCCGGAGCGGATGGTCAGGGGCAGGTTGTAGCGAAAGCCGAAGTAGGCCAGCACCAGGCCGACGATGGCGTAGACGGCCCAGGCGTGAAAGCCCCAGTGGAAGAAGGTGGTGACCATGGCCTCGCGGGCGGCCACCGGCGTCAGGGGCGTCGCCTGGGGCGGCGAGACGTAGTGGCTCATGGGCTCGCCCACCCCGAAATACATGAGCCCGATACCCATGCCGGCGGCGAACAGCATGGCGAGCCAGGAGGTGAAGCTGAACTCGGGGCGGGCGTCGTCCGGCCCCAGGCGAATGTTGCCGTAGTGGCTGAAGGCGATCACCAGCAGCAGGATCAGGAACATGCCGACCACCAGCACATAGAACCAGCTGAAATGCTCGGCGATCCAGCTCTGGCCGCTGCCGAAGAAGCGGGCGGCGGCCTCAGGGGCCAGGGAGCAGATGGCCAGCAACGCCAGGATGAAGAGCAGGCCGGGGATGAAGATGGGCAGCGACAGGGTGCATCTGGGAGGGCGAGGAGCGTTCATGGGACACCTTTGGGTGGAAGGACTCAAGACACTATAGGCCCCTCGGGTGCAAAGCAGACAAGGGGTGGATGGCGAGTGACGGGGTCAACGGCCATGAGCACCGTGGGGGAGGCACTCGTCGTCCTGTTTTTTTCATCGTATTTTATGCCTTTAAATCAGATGGTTACCGATTTCTTGTTTGTTAATAGCGAGTTGATGCCGTTTTTTGGGAAATCATTTCTCCCCTCGTCCGGTTCTATTGAACGTAGCCGGATGAGATGCGCCGGAGACATCACTCTCGACAACAAGGAATAGAGACATGAACGTGAAAAAGAGTACTGCCATCGCCTCTGCCATGACGGGTCTGCTGGCCCTGGGTGCCCAGTTCATCGCCGCGCCGGCCATGGCTGCGGATGACAAGGAGAAGTGCTACGGCGTGGTCAAGGCGGGCAAGAACGACTGCGCCACCAAGGGCGGATCCTGCGCCGGCACCGCCAAGATGGATGCCCAGGGGGATGCCTTCGTGGTAGTGCCCAAGGGGCTGTGCGAGAAGCTCGCTGGCGGGTCCCTGCAACCCAAGTAAGCCGCATGCCATGGTGTGGCGCCCGCCACATCATGGCCCTATCTATTGAGAGCCCAGCCATGAACCCCTTGATCGGTATCGGTTTACGCCCCCCGCACTACGACGAGATCCGCCACACCCTGCCCGGAGTGGGCTGGCTTGAGGTACACAGCGAAAACTACTTCGAGCGCCACAACCAGGGCTTTGAGGTGCTGGCGGAGCTTGCGAGGCACTACCCCGTGAGCCTTCACGGAGTCGGCATGTCGCTGGGCTCCGCCGATCCTCTCGATGCCGGGCACCTGCGCCAGCTGGCGGCCCTGGTGGCGGCCATCTCGCCGGTGCGGGTGTCGGAGCACCTGAGCTGGGGCAGCATCGGCGGGCGCTATTTCAACGATCTGCTGCCCATGCCCTACACCCGGGCCGCTCTTTTGCACATGAGCGACAAGATAGATCGGGTGCAGCAGACACTGGGCAGACAACTGCTCATCGAGAATCCCTCCTCCTACCTGCAACTGGCGGGGGAGATGGGGGAGGCCGAGTTTCTGGCCGAGCTGGCTGGGCGCTGCGGCTGCGGCGTCCTGCTCGATCTCAACAACCTCCATGTGAGCGCGGTCAATCACGGCCTGGAGGTGGACGACTATCTGGCGACTATCGACCTCGACACGGTCGGCGAAATTCACCTGGCCGGTTTTACCGAGAAGCACCTGCCTCAGGGGCCCCTCTATATCGACACCCACAGCACCCCCGTGGCCGAGCCCGTCTGGGCGCTCTACGAGCAGGTCTGCCAGCAGCGTGCCATCCCCACCCTGATTGAATGGGATCTGGCGATCCCCCCGCTGCCGGTGCTGCTGGGAGAGGCGCAGCGTGCCAGCGAGATCCTGAGCGCGGCGCAGCAAACATCCAGGGAGGCCGCCCATGTCTGAGCTTGCTTCCCTGCAACGCGCTTTTGCGAGCGGTCTGCTCGGCCAGGATGATGCCATCCTCGGGCACATCCAGCCGGGACGCTTTGCCCCCGACGCCCTGTTGCAGATCTATCGCAACAACTTCATCCTCGGCCTCACCGAGGTGCTCGCCAGCAGCTACCCCGCGGTACGCGCCATGGTTGGCGAGACCTTCTTTGAGGCTGCGGCACGAGGGTTCGTGCTGGCGGCACCTCTGGAGGAGGGGAGCGTCATGGACTACGGGGAGGGCTTTGGCGACTGGCTGGCACGCTTGCCCACCACGGCCGCGTTGCCCTGGCTCGGGGATCTGGCCCGCTTCGAGTGGGGGCTGGAGCGGGTCTCGCTGCTTGCACCAGAGACGCGGCGCTGGCCTGCCGAGCGGCTTGCCGCCATGACCCCTGACCACTGGGAGCGGCTGGTGCTGCATCCTGCCTGCGATCTGCAACTCCTGGAGAGCCCCCATCCGGTGCTGGCGCTCTGGCAGATGGCCCTGCACGGCGGTGAGACGGTCAGGGAGCTGGATGCTGTCTGCTCCCTGGCACTCAAGAAACGCCCCGGACACCGGGTCGACCCCATTGCCCTGGATGCCGCCGCCTGGCGTCTGCTGCAAGGCTGCCTGCAGGGCAGGCCGCTGGCCAGCCTGCTGGCTCAGGATCCCGCCATGGCCGAACACCTGGCCCCCCTCATCACCCTCGACCTGCTGGTCGATCTGGAGCTTGCCCCATGACAACGCAAACCCTTGCCAGGCCCCTTGGCCCCCTTGTTGAACGCATCTTGCCCTGGTGCAGCGGTGGCCTGTTGCTGCTTGCCAGGCTCTGGGTCGCCACCATTTTTCTGCGATCCGGCTGGCTCAAGTTCACGGCCTGGGACAGCACCCTCTATCTGTTCGAGTTCGAATATCAGGTGCCCCTGCTGCCCTGGCAGTGGGCGGCCTATGCGGGCACGGCGACCGAGCTGTTGCTGCCCCTCTTCCTGCTGGCGGGCCTCTTCACCCGTCCGGTCGCCTTGCTGCTGTTTGGCTTCAACGCCATGGCGGTCATCTCCTACCCGGCCCTCTGGGCGGGGGGCTTTCACGATCACCAGTTGTGGGGCTGGATGCTGCTGACCCTGGCCGTGTGGGGGGCGGGCCCCCTGGGGCTCGACAGCTGGCTCCTTGCCCGTCGCTCGCCTCCGGCGTAAGGTGGCCGCACACGAGCCCTGCCTGACTGACGGGTGGGAAAGGAATGCAAAGGAGAAGAGATGAAGGTTCGCGAGGCCCTGGCGGCCGATATTCCTGCCCTGACGACACTGCGCATGGCGCTCTTTTGCGAGGTGGGGGAACTTGCCTGGCCCGATGAGGATCCGGTCCTCAGGGAGGCGACGCAGGCCTACTTCATTCAGGCGCAGGAGAGGGCAGCGCCCGTAGCTGGGTGGTGGAGGAGGAGGGCGAGGTGGTGGCGTGCGCCACCCTGGCACTCTTCGTGCGCCCGCCCTACCCGGGCAATCTGGCGGGGCGGGAAGGGTACCTGCTCAACATCTACACCCGGCCGGCCTGGCGCAGACGGGGAATGGCGAACGCCCTGCTGGTGGCCATGGTGGCGTATGCCCGCGAGCAGCAACTGGGCAAGCTGTGGCTCCATGCCAGCAGTGATGGGCGCGCTATCTACGAACGGTTCGGCTTTGCCGCCAATCCCGCCTGCCTCGAGTGCGTACCTGCCCGTTAGCCTCCTCTTTTTCTGCACCGGGTTGATCCTCTTTCACAAGGGCTGCGTACTGGGAGCCCTTGGCGGCATCGCCGCTTTTCTATACACTGCGCGCCCCATTCGTTTCAGTCGTCTGACCACTTATGTCGGCGCTGGCGATGCCGATACCCTCTGTGGGTGAGGCCGTGGTGCCCATGGGGATGGTCAACGAGGAAGAAGTGTCATGTTCAATCAGAAGCTCAAAGCGCAGTTGCAGGCATGCCAGACCCGGCTCGACGAGGAGCAGGGCATCATAGAGGCGATCAAGGCGGGTGCCGCCACCGTCATCTTCAGCCCGGAGGGGATCATCCAGGAGGCGAGCACCCCTTTCCTGGCCCTGATGGGATATGGTGCCGCCGAACTGATTGGGCAGCCCCACAGCCAGCTCTGTCCGAGGGCCTGGGGGGAGTCCGGTGACTATCGCCAGTTCTGGCGCCGCCTGGCCCAGGGAGAGGTGCAGTCAGGCACCTTCGAGCGCGTGAACCGGCAGGGGGAGACGCGCTGGCTGGAGGCGACCTATTTCCCGGTGAAGCACCAGGGCCGGGTGACCCGGGTACTCAAGATTGCCAGCGACGTCACCGAACAGCACCAGCGGCTTGGGCGGCTCGAGGCGCTGACCGAGGCACTGGACCGCTCCCGGGCCATGATCGAGTTCACCCCGAACGGCGACATTATCCATGCCAATGCCAACTTCCTGAGCGTCATGGGTTACACCCTGAGTGAGATCGCGGGCAGGCACCACAGGATCTTCTGTGACGAAACCTTCCTGCGCGAGCAGCCCCGTTTCTGGGAAGAACTGGCCCGGGGTCAGTTCAAATCCGGCCTCTTCATGCGCCACAACAGCCGGGGGCAGGCCGTCTGGCTGGAGGCGACCTACAACCCCATCCGGGATGGCAGCGGCAAGGTGGTGCGGGTGGTGAAGTTCGCCAGCGACATCACCGCGCGCATCGAGCAGAACCACGCCACCCGGGAGGCCGCCCGCCTGGCCCACAGCACCGCCCAGGAGACCCTGCACAGCGCAGAGGAGGGGGCGGGCCTGCTGCGCGCCGTGGTGCAGACCTCTTCCCTCATCGCTTCCCAGGTGGATGAGGCCATCGCCCTCATCGGCCAGCTCAACGAGCAGTCCAGAAGCATCGAGGCCATCGTCTCGACCATCAGCGCCATCGCCGATCAGACCAATCTGCTGGCCCTGAACGCCGCCATCGAGGCGGCGCGGGCGGGTGAGCAGGGGCGCGGGTTTGCGGTGGTGGCGGACGAGGTGCGCCAGCTGGCCGCCCGCACGTCGCTCTCTACCGACGAGATCGCCAGGGTGGTGCAGAAGAACCGCGAGCTGACCGCCAGGGTGACCGACGACATGGCCGGGGTGGCGGGCAGCGCCGAACTCGGCAAGCAGCAGATCGCCGGGGTGGACAAGCTGATGAGCGAGATCCACCAGGAGGCGGACAGGGTCTCCCAGACGGTGTCCGCCCTCTCCATCTGAGGGGCTGACCGCAAGATTGCCAACAGAGTGAGCGATCGGACGGCCAGGCTGAACCCTGGCTGTATAAGGCCCCCCTTCGTCATTGTGCCGCCCGGCCCCCTTGTTTAGGCTGCCGCCTCCTTTTTATTGAGAGGTAGACAACAATGGCAGTACGACAGAGAGGCAGGGCACTGGCCCTGCTGCTGGGAGTGGGGGCGAGCCTGGGGCTCGGTGGTTGCATGGGCCAGATGGGCCTCTCCTCCATGGTGACCAAGGGCAACCTCAGCGTGGTGGACAACCGCTACGGCCGTGCCGGCGTCTTCGTGCTGCTCTCCCCCGTCTATGGCCTGGCGGCCACGGCGGATCTCTTCGTGTTCAACACCATCGAATTCTGGTCCGGCAAGAACCCCATTACCGGCAAGTCGCCCGCCCTGGTGGATCAGAAGAGCGATGCGATCATCAAGGTGAACCAGCACCTGGATCCTGCCCTCAACCAGGTGCCGCTGGCCCTGCTGCCCCAAGGGGTGCGCGAGGTACAGGTGAGCTACCCGGACGAGCGCACCGCCCAGATGGAGATCCACTACATCGACGGTCAGCGCAGCCTGATGCGGGGAGAGATGCGCGGGGAGCGACTGGATCTCTACCTGGACGACAGACTGGTCTCGACCCTGAGCCGCGAGCAGCGCGATGCGGCGGCAAGTCGGGGAGCGGTGCAGGCATAATTTGTCGCGCCCCTGATCCTTTACTCCCGACAAATGCTATACATGCCTGCGGGCAAGTACGCCCCGATGTAGAGGGAGTGGGCTATGACGGTAAACGGGTTGCGTTTGGCAGAGCTGATTGGTTCTCTCAGTCATGCCCTGGACATGACGGAAGGGCAGCCGAGAGGCCACTGCATCCGCTGCTGCTGGATAGGCTCTCGTCTGGGGGAGCAACTGGGACTGGATGCCCGGCAGCGCCACGACCTCTACTACACTCTGTTGCTCAAGGATCTGGGGTGCAGCAGCAATGCCGCCCGCATCTGCGAGCTCTATCTCACCGACGATCTTCACTTCAAGCGCGACTTCAAGCTGGTGGATGGCTCCCTCTCCGAGGTGGTCAACTTCGTGCTGGGCCACACCGGCTTGCAGGCGGATCTGCTGGGCCGCTTTCGCAGCCTGTTCCACATCTTTCGCAACGGGGATCAGATAGCCAACGAGCTGATCCTGACCCGCTGCCACCGGGGGGCGGACATCGCCCGCCAGTTGCGTTTCAGCGACGAGGTGGCCCAGGGGATCCTCTCCCTGGATGAGCACTGGAGCGGCAAAGGGCGGCCGCAACAACTGGCGGGGGAGGCCATCCCGCTCTTCTCCCGCATCGCCCTGCTCTGTCAGGTGGTGGACGTGTTTCACGCCGCCGCCGGGCCGGACGCGGCGATGAGGGAGCTGCGCGAGCGCAGCGGCAACTGGTTTGATCCCGCCCTGGTCAGCGCCTTCGAGGCGCTGGCAGACGAGGCCTTCTGGCAAGGGCTGGCGGATCCCGCGTTGGTGGAGCGGGTCTTCGCCCACCCGGCGGGGCAGGGGGAGGTGGCGCTGGATGAGGATTATCTGGATGAGATTGCTGCGGCCTTCGGCCAGGTGGTGGACTCCAAGAGCCCCTATACCGCGGGGCACAGCGGCAGGGTGGCGCTCTATACCGACATCCTCGCCGCCCAGATGGGGCTGTCCGAGCCACGGCGACGCTGGCTCAAGCGGGGTGCCCTGCTTCACGATGTGGGCAAGCTCGGGGTGAGCAACGCCATCCTCGACAAGCCGGGCAAGCTTGACGAGCAGGAGTGGGCGGCGGTGCAGATGCATGCCGCCTACACCGAGGAGATCCTGGGCCGCATCGGCGCCTTCGAGGAACTTGCCCTGGTGGCTGGTGCCCACCATGAGCGACTCGACGGCAAGGGCTACCCCAAGGGGCTCAAGGGGGAGGCGATCACCCTGGAGACGCGCATCATCACCACCGCCGACATCTTCGATGCCATCACCGCCAAGCGCCCCTATCGGGATGCCATCCCGGTGCCGCGTGCCCTGGAGATGATGGCGGAAAACCTGGGGACGGCCATCGACCCCGACTGCTTTGTCGCCCTGAAGGCGGGGATAGAGGACTTCTCCCTCTACCTCACTCCCGAGCAGCCCCTGGCTCGTGCAAGCTAAGGCGCGAGCCCGAGACAAGCAAGCCCCGCATCGGCGGCAATGCTGTTCACTTAAGAGAATTTGAGTTCCAGTCCACGTAGTATCAGGACAAAAAATCGAGGGAGGCATGATGCCTCCCTCTTTCTATTGCAAGCCCCGCTGGATAAAGGCTGGAGGAAGATCGACTGGACACAGCCTTGCCCCCTCAACTCAAATCCAATTTATGAATAATCAGTCAAAAAAGTGCTTATCTGAACAGCATTGCGCATCGGCGGGGCTTTTTTGTGGGCGGTTGCAGGCGGCGCGATCAGGGGCGGGTCGAGGGCTTGGCATAGGGTTGCAGCACCAGCCCCAGCAGGCGATGGAGGTGGGCGAGCTGCTCGATGAGATGGAGATTGAGCCAGAGGTAGCCGCCAAGAGTGGGGTCGTGTCCCTGGCCTGGCGCCTGGCTTGCGTCCCCATCGAGCCGGGCGGCGGCGGCTTGCAGGCGGCCGATGGCCTGGTCGGCCGCCGTGGTATCGCCGCTCTTGAGTATGAGGGCGAGTTCGGTGAGCACCGACTCCGTCGCCTGCTGGCAGGCGCGAAGCCCCGGGTGGCTCTGCATCAGGAAGTGGCTCTGGCGATCCCGCCAATAGGTGTTGGCCAGCATCTCCAGGGTGCAGACGCTGTTGCGAAGGGTGGTCTGGGTCGCCTCGAACAGCGGGCTGCCAAGGCGGGTCTCCTTGACCGCCGGGGCCAGCAGGGGGCGCAGGCTGACTATTTTGGCGAGCAGGCGGGCATGGCTTCGGGTGAGCTTGGGGCGCTCCAGCACGTTGGGGGAGAGGTGGGTGTGGTAGAGCCGCCCGGCCTGCTGCAGGGTGTCGTGCATCTGCAGACGCCAGTGGGTATAGGCCCGCTGGGGGTAGATGCTGCAAAACAGCAGGGCCAGCACCGACCCCAGGATGACGTCGCCGCTGCGCCAGAGCGCGGTCTCGATGTCCCCGGGCACCCCGCCGACGATGACCCCCAGGGTGATGCCGATGAGCAGCCCCACATAGGGGCGCTTGCCGAGCGCCAGGTAGCCGCACAGGAACATGATGGCGCAGCACCAGGCCAGCATCAGGGGCAGGGAGTAGAGCTCCAGATAGAGGGCCACCACCCCGCAGGCGGCGCCAAAGACGGTGCCCACCACCCGTTGCAGGGCGCGCGATAGCACGTTGCCCCAGAACGAGATGGGGCCCATCACCACCACCAGGGTGATGAGGGGCCAGGTGCTCTCCGGCAGCTTGAGCTCCCGGGTCAGCAGGAAGGTGAGGGTGAAGGCCAGGGCGATGCGCAGGCCGTGGACCAGGCGGTAGCGGCCATAGATGAGCAGATCGAAGCGGGAGAGCGGGGCATTGAGGCGCAAGGGCGTTCTCTTATCTCGGGTCAGGGTTGTGAGGATAGCAAGGGGGATGGCATTCGCCTTGACCTGCGTCGTTTCCCCGGTTCATGCGGGCGCACCTGTCGGCAGGCGCACCATGACCCGCTCGCCGGGGGGAAGGGCCGCGCTACCCGGCGCCCGTTCGATGCGGCAGTTGGCACTGTCGTGGCCCCCATCCACCGGGCGCACCAGCAGGGTGCCCGCCTCGTCCTGACTGAGCAAGCCGGGCACAACGCCCTGTTCTGCCGATGGGGGCAGGGCCGCCAGCAGCCGGGCGCAGAGGCGAAGGGGCGGCGGGGCCTGACGGGGTTCGTGCGGGGGCAACCGGGCGCAGATGAAGTCGGCGATGGCCTCCAGATCCTCGAAGGAGAACCGGGGCAGGGTCGTGGCCTGGGGGGCGTCGCACACGAGGGCGACGATGTCAGGATCATCGGGGAAGAGCAGGGGCCGGCCGATGGCGGCGCGATACAGCTCCACCTTGGGAAAGCGCCTGTGCTTGAACCCCTCGACCAACAGCAGATCCAGGGCGTTCGTATCGAAGCGGGCCAGCAGCGCCTCGAAGGGGGGCTCCCCCTCCGGGGTCTCCCGGATCAGGGCGTGGCGCCGGTCGGAGGCCGCCATCACCTGGGTGGCGCCCGCCTGGCGCAGGCGGTGGCTGTCCTTGCCGGGTTGGTCCATGTCAAAGGCGTGATGGGTGTGCTTGAGCACCCCGAGGCGCAGACCGCGTGCCACCAGGCGCGGGATGAGGCGCTCCAGCAGGGTGGTCTTGCCGGTGCCGCTCCAGGCGACGAAGCCGAGCAGGGGCAGGGGGCTCATGGCGCGCCCCCTTCCCGCAGCCTCGCCTCCCAGGCGGCGAGATCGCTCGGGCTGTTGAGGTTGACGAAGGCGTCGGGCAGATCGGCAAAGGACACCACCGCCATCCGGTGGCGGGCAAACCAGGCCCCGGTCTTGCGCTCCCCGTCCGCCAGCGCCTGGCTCAGGGAGGGGCGCAGGGCGCGGCGCAGCAGGGCGACCACGGGCTGGAGGTGCTCCCCGTCGTGGGCCACCACCAGATCGGTGTCCGGGGTGATGGCGGCGCGAAAGCGGGTCATCAGATCAAGGGGCAGGGCGGGGCCGTCACAGGGGACGAACAGCACCCAGTCGTGACGGGCCGCCGTCAGCCCCGCCAGCATGCCGGCCAGCGGCCCCTGGAAGTCGGCCTGCGCGTCTCCGATGACGGGGGCAAGCTGCCGGTAGCGAGCCTGGCCGCGGTTGGCGTTGATCAGCACCTCGTCCACCTGGGGGCGCAGGCGGGTCAGCACGTGCTGGATCAGGGGAGTGCCCGCGAGGGGCACCCAGCCCTTGTCATCGCCCCCCATGCGGGTGGCGCGACCGCCCGCGAGGATGACGCCGCTGACGAGAAAAGCGGGGGAAGAGGAAGGGGTCATGGTGCTCCGTTGCTCGCAAAGGGATGCCCACAGGGGCGTGTCGGGATCTTGCGCCAAGGCGGGCGCGGGAGCAACCTTCGGCTGCCCCGGCAAAGGCGCCTTTGGCCGCAGGGTTTGTCCAAGCTCACAAAACCGGATCGGCAAACGTCATATGATCCCCAGCATTCTGAGTCTTGCTCTCCTGCCTGATGGCAACTTCATGTAAATCAAAGAGAATGACTATGGCTACCGGACAATATCTGCTGTGGAAAGATGCACAGGGTCACGATTTTCGCCCCGTTGCACTGACGGGCACCAATCTGCTCAACGATCGCAACCTCAACAAGGGTACCGCCTTCACCGAACAGGAGCGGGCCGATTTTGAGCTCGACGGCCTCTTGCCGCCCCAGGTGCAGACCTTCGAAGCCCAGCTGGAGCGGGTCTATGAGGCCTTCCTGAGCGCCTGCAGCGACATCGAGAAGTACCAGAACCTGCGAGCCCTGCAGGATCGCAACGAAACCCTGTTCTACGCCCTCCTGTCCCGCCACGTGGAGGAGATGACTCCCTACATCTACACCCCGACCGTGGGCAAGGCGTGCCAGGAGTTCAGCCACCGCTTCCAGAAGCCGCGCGGCCTCTACATCACCCCGAAGAACGTCGATGACATGGGCTCTCTCGCCCGCCACATGGATGCCAAGGCGGTGCGCATCATCGTCGTGACCGACAGCCAGGGGATCCTCGGCATCGGCGATCAGGGGGTGGGGGGCATGGGCATTCCCATCGGCAAGCTCGCCCTCTATACCCTGGGGGCGGGCATCCACCCCGCCTGCTGCCTGCCCATCGCGCTGGACGTGGGCACCGACAACCAGGCGCTGCTGGATGACCCCATGTACCTGGGTCAGCCCCACAGGCGCATTCGCGGCAAGGAGTACGACGACTTCATCGACAAGTTCGTGACCGGGGTCAAGCGCCACTTCCCCAACGCCGTGTTGCAGTGGGAGGACTTCAGCAAGTCCAACGCCTTCAACAATCTGGCCCGCTATCAGCAGGCGCTGCCGTCGTTCAACGACGACATCCAGGGCACCGGGGCCGTGGTGCTGGCGGGCATCATAGGGGCCGTCAAATCCAAGGGGGAAACCCTGGGCCAGCAGCACTACCTGGTCTACGGGGCCGGGGCCGGCGCTGTCCCTTATCCACACCTAACGCTGCCGAAGAGCGCACTCGTTATGATCTCCGAGGACGCCGGATCTCTGAAAAAAAACACCAAGGGCAAATATATACAAAAGACGGCGAGGAGGA
>NZ_PQLN01000109.1:0-12509 GCF_002919855.1 Aeromonas sp. ASNIH8
TGTTTCCAGTCAATGACATCTGGTGACGGCAGTTATTGCATTGCAGCACGCGTGGCCGACTTTTCAGGCGACAGCAGGTCTTGTTGGCGCACTCAGGACAGATGAAACCGTTCGGAAAACGCCAAGCAAGCAGCGCGTTTTCGCACTGCGCTTCAGTGCCATAGTCCTTGAAAAAATCAAACAGGCTGTAGCCTTTCTGGAATTGGACTTTGCTTTTGGCCATGATCTCGCACCTCAGTAACTGTACGTAAGATCAGTATAGCTCGTGGTGACTGCTAATCATGGGTAATCAGGTCAACAATTGAATGAAACCTGCGCCAAAACCGCTACTTCTCCTCGCTGTAGTTATACGCTTTCATTCGCATTCGCTATGGATTTAGAGTCGAATTGCATCAATCACCTGATACACCAGCGGTCGGCTACTCGTAGTTTATATCCTCCATATTAGCTTGTTTGTTAATAGAACTGTAGCCTGGTTACTGGAGTGGGGCAGCCAGTGAACAGCAAGTTGATGAAGCTATCCAGGGCTTGCAGGAGCAGCCTGAATATGGGCTTGAATATTAACGCAGAATCCCAGCCATGATGGATGCCGCCTGAAGACGTGTTCATTCCTTCAGATGGTCAGGAAAACTATGTTGAGCCAACGCCAGGTTGTATTGTTTCCAGTCCCCCGGTGTCAGAATAGTTGTCGCCTAATCTGAATAATCTAAATGTGAAGACCGGGGGCGGATAAAGAGTGTCGAATGGCTCGTTATTCAAGTGAGCGCAAGGCTGCTTTGCTCAAGAAGCTGCTGCCGCCCATCAATATGTCGGTGGCCGAGTTGGCTCGGCAGGAAAACATCAGCGAGGTCACTCTGTATAATTGGCGCAAACACGCCAAAGACGGAGGGTCTCCTGTGCCCGGGGACAACAAACTGACCGATGAATGGCCCGCCGAGGCCAAGTTCGCCGTCGTGCTGGAAACCGCTGCGCTTTCCGAGATTGAACTCAGTGAGTACTGCCGCCGTAAGGGTCTCTATCCCGAGCAAGTCCAGCAATGGCGCCAAGCCTGTATTCTGGGCCAGCAATCCGCTCGTACCTTACAACAGGCGGAGAAGGCACAGGCCAAAGCGGACAAGAAGCGTATCCGACAACTGGAGCAAGAGCTGCGGCGCAAAGACAAGGCCCTGGCCGAGGCGGCAGCTCTGCTGATATTGCAAAAAAAGCTCGATGCCTACTGGAGCAACGTCGACGAGGACAACTGACCTCGTTGCCAGAGCGGCAGCAATACGTTGCATGGTGGCGCGAAGCGCTTGAAGCTGGCGCCCGCAAGCATCCTGCGGCCGAGGTGTTGGGGCTGAGTCTGCGCACGCTCCAGCGCTGGTTGGCCGGGCCTGAGCTGAGTGCCGATAGGCGACCGGATGCGGTTCGTTCCATACCTGCTCATGCATTGAGCCCAGAGGAGCGGCAGGCCGTGCTGGACGTCTGCAATAGCCAGGAGTTCGCCTCGTTGCCGCCGAGTCAAATTGTGCCACGGCTGGCCGACCAGGGGCGCTACTTGGCCAGTGAGTCGAGCTTCTATCGCATCTTGCGGGCGGCTGACCAGCAGCACAGGCGTGGCCGGAGCCAGCCACCGCGTCATGTGCCGGTACCAACCAGCCATACCGCGACTGGGCCCAATCAAGTGTGGTCCTGGGATATCACCTACTTGCCGTCACTCGTGCGCGGCCAGTATTACTACCTCTATCTGATAGAGGACATCTACCGCCGCAAAGGGGTGGGCTGGGAAGTGCATGAGCAAGAGTGCGGTGAACGGGCGGCGGCGTTGCTGCAACGGAGCATCATCCGCGAGCAGTGCTGGAAGCAGCCGCTGGTCTTGCACTCGGACAACGGCGCGCCAATGAAGTCAGTCACGCTGCTGACCAAGATGCATGACCTGGGTGACACGCCCTCGCGGGGACGGCCTCGGGTCAGCAACGATAATCCGTACTCGGAGTCATTGTTCAGGACGCTGAAGTACTGTCCGCAGTGGCCATCAGACGGCTTTGCCAGTCTGGAAGCGGCCAGGGAGTGGGTGCGCGACTTTATGGCCTGGTATAACGAAGAGCACCGGCATAGCCGTATCCGCTTCGTCACACCCAACGAGCGGCATCGGGGTGACGATAAAGCCCTGCTGTAATGACCCAGCCGTTCCTGCACAACACCCAGCGAGGTGGAGTGGCAAGACGCGATACTGGACACCTATCGGTGCCGTGATGCTAAATCCGGAGCGGCCCGAGAAACCCGAGCCGGAGCAAAAAGAGGCTGCTTAAAACAGCTTTGCGCGACAACTATCTTGAAAAACGCCGAGCTGGGAATAATAAATAAAATGAAATGTAGTCACCACTTAATTTATTCCAAGCCTTTCCTCCATTAACTTCGGTTATCGATTTAACAATCGATAGACCCAACCCGACACTATCGTTATTGCTAGATCTTGATAAATCTGTCCTATAAAATCGATCAAACATTCTCAAGGATTCATCGTAAGATATATCTTTGCATTTGTTCTTTATTTCAATGATAGAATTATTTCCTTCATCGTTTGATATTGAGATGCTAATGGCAGAGTTGCTCTCTGAGTATTTTATTGCGTTAGATATCAGATTGGATATCGAACGACGAAACATTATTTTGTCAGCAAATATAATCTTATTAGTATTTGCAACGTTAAACGTAAGGCTTTTTTCTTCTGCTAAATACATAAAGAAATCTAAAATAGAAGAAAGTTCATTCTCTGAATCTAAAAATTCTTTATTTGCAGAAATCAAACCTTTGTCTGACCTGGCAATCCACAGCATATCGCTAACCATCTTTGCCAAACGCTCAAGCTCTTCCAGAATTGAATATAGGAACTCTTTATATTCGGAGATGCTCCTGTCTTGATTTAACCCAACTTGAGCCTGCATGATTATATTGGTTAATGGGGTTCTTAGTTCATGCGCTACATCATCTGAAAAATCAGATAACTTAACGAAACTATTGTTTAGTTTAGATAGCATGGTATTGAATGAGTCAACCAACTCCCTTAACTCTCTCGGATATTGGTTGGGTTCTAATGTTGAGCTCAACTGTTCAGCCTGAATAGTCGACATATGTTTGCTTAATATATAAATAGGTTTGTGGCCTTGCCTTATACCCAAGTATGTAGACAATATTATGATCGCCCAAACACCAAAGACTATGATTAATAGCTGCATCCTAAAGTCAGACAAAAAATGAGAGTGAACACTTGAGTCTAAATAGAACACGACTGAATAGGAGTTATCATTTTTTTTAAAATTAATGTTTTTACTGAGATATTTATGTGGAGCGGAAGTGTCAGTTTCAGATACATGAATTAGTGTATTGCTGAACTTTCTCAAATTAAAGCTGTCTCGTTTACTCCTATATATATTTTTACCATCTTTTAATATCTCGATATAAAAATTAGAGTCAGGATTGATTGTATCCCAATTGATAATTCTTTGAACTGCATCTATGCGCTTTGAAAACTGCTCGATAATAATCGTTTTGTTATCTATCGTTTCATTATCAAGGTCTAAGAAATGATTTTTGATAGATGTCTCTACCAAAAATAACAAGGAAATCATACTGATCGTTATGGCGACAGAAACAAAAAGCATAGCACGTATAGTTATAGGCATGTTACTCTTCATCGCCAGCACCTTCTAATTTATATCCCATTCCTCGAATAGTATGAATTAATTTTATTTGATAATCATCATCAACCTTGGCTCTTAATCTTCTGATTGCAACATCTATTACATTTGTATCGCTGTCAAAATTCATATCCCATACCAAAGAGGCAATTAATGAGCGAGGTAATACTTCACCATGCCGCCGAGCTAATAACTCAAGTAATAGATATTCTTTAGGGGTGAGATGTAGTTTTTTACCCGACCGCTTAACTGTTCTTGATTTGATGTTTATAATCAAATCTGAAATTGATATAACCTCTTCAATATGATTGTCTTTGGATCGCCTAAGAAGGTTTTTTATTCTGGCTAGTAGTTCAGTGAATGCAAATGGTTTTGAAAGATAATCATCAGCTCCAGACTCTAGCCCCTTTACTCTATCTCCGACACCATCTTTTGCCGTCAGGAACATGACAGGTACTTGAATGTTTATATTTCTAACTTCCTCAAGAAGCTGCCATCCGTTAATCCCAGGTAACATAATATCTAGTATTATTAAGTCAAATTCATGGCTAAGTATATAAAAGCGACCATCAATTCCATTTGTGGCGAGAGTAACAATGTAGCCTGACTCAGTGAGTCCTTTCTTTAAATACTCACCTATCTTTGGCTCATCTTCAACAACTAAAATATTCATTATGTTCTCCAATATGCAGTATTAAGATAGTCAGTAGTCTATGCTACTACATACACTAAAAAATAAAAAAAATCCAGCTGCATCAAGAGTTTCAATGAAGGTTATATCGAAATTATAAAATCTAGAATGATTATTTTTAATGTTTAAAAAACGGCCAGCATAAGCTGGCCGTTTTTTACATGTGGAAGATCTTAACGGTTACTACCGCTTCCCATACCATGCGGGAGAGAGACGTTATGAATGGTTCCTTTATAGTCCACGATAACTTCTGTAATATTTTTATCAGAAGGAAGTGTTAACTGCTTGGTCTTACCAGGGAGAGCCTTCACAACGCCCAGTTTCGTGCCATCGGGGGTGGATACGTCCACGGAGTCAGTAGGCAATGCAGATATTTTCCATTCTACATAGACTACTCCATGCCCTGCTCTAAGATCGAAAGGCATTGGGGCATTAGCGAAAGCCGCTGAACTACTAATCAACATGGTGAGCGCAGCTAAGATGGTCTTGATTTTCATTGGATTACCTCATTTCTTTGTTATTGCACGGTTATCGCTAATCACTATATACAATCAACATTACATGCTGCTGTCAGCAAGATTACATTACCGTAAGGATATAGATCTTTAAGAGGGCAAGTATGTATGATTCACCCTATTGGGGTATGAGAGATGATTTTACACCACCTGGTTTTCCATATTTTGAATATATCTTAAGGGGCATGGCATGATGAAATTTATTGCAATGTTGTTAGGGAAGGTGCGAATAAGTCATATGGCACGAGAGCATTTACTGGTAACCCATTGATATTAAATGACTAAAATTTTCATTTTTTGTTCGTGGGATACTTGTTCGCACTTTCCCTTAGAGGCAGCCGACACAAAAACTGGCCGAGAATGGTGTTGGTATAAGGGTGATCCCGAGGTTACCAGAACTGAAAATGGCGAGTTATTGAGTTCGATAGGTGTTCCTATCGGCGCCACTGTTGTCGAAGTGAAAGCTCTCATTCGCATGGATACCAGAAAGTAACCAAAACAAGTTGCAATATATATAGTGTGTCCGCGTATGATAACTCCTATTCTCATCAGATTAGGAGCGTAGCATGCTCGTAAAAGAAATTGTGCCAACAGAGCAGGTCGTTGACATTCTCTGTGATGTCTGTGGTCGTAGTACAAAAACGAATTTTGGAACCAATCAATACGGCTCGTTATCGGCGGATTTTGGCTATGGTTCCCGTCACGATGGTGAACGTTATAAGGTGCATCTGTGTGAAATGTGCTTTTTCGGTACACTCGCAACAGTGAGGGAGATGCATCGCGGGGAACATATGTTTGACGATGACTATGAGGCTGCAAACCCAGACACATTTGGGCGTGATTATTCTAATAGGGAAATAATATGAGTAATATGCTCCCATACTCTAGTTTGTATGGAGATAAAAATCTCTTATCATCGACTCATTCTGTGAGCCAATGATACTTTTCAATCGGCTCATTTCGTGAGCCGAACAAGATCCTTCATCGGCTCATCTGGTGAGATGGTCTCAACGCTCACTACCACCTAGATTTAATTTTTGGCTACATAGTTTCATAGCAGATTGGAGCTAGGCTATTAAATAGATTCAAGCGCAATTTAGCTCACGATTTTTGAATGATTCTATTTCCAAACTATCTTGGTGCAAAAAACAGTGGAGCTGATGCTGAGATTGAGAGATAATTTTCATGATATAAAAATGTGATACATGAGGCTATCAATGAACGATTTTTTGAAAACACTGATGAATATTCGTAGTCTGCGAGCTGTACTGCGTGAGTTGTCTTATGAGCAGTTGGTCGAGGCTAAAGACAAATTTGACGAAATCTATGCCGAACGTGAGCAGCAAGAGAGCAAATTGAGAGAAGAGTCAGCTGAACGCCTGCAAAAACTGGCTGAGTTTACCGAGCTGCTGAAACAAGCGGGCATAGATCCGAGTGAGCTGGTTGGCACTGCGGCTCCAGCGAAAGCTGATGGTTCAGCCAACAAAGCCAAACGCGCTCCCCGTCCTGCAAAATACAAGTACACCGAAGGCGGTCAGGAGAAGACATGGACTGGCCAGGGGCGCATGCCCAAGGCCATTGCAGACGCTGTTGCGGCTGGAAAAGCACTGGATGACTTCTTGATCTAATGCTGAGAGCCCATGCCTGCTCGGCGTGGGCCTTTAATTCTATCTGTAGTAGGAGCACCGTATGGGGAGGACATTGGAGGATATGATTTCATCCGAATCACCCGAGGTTGTCCAGAGAGCCAAGGCGCTGGCCGAAGAGCAACTGGTACGTCTCAGTGTGACCAAACTGCTTTCAAATCTCGGGCCTGGTGATGTTCCTGCAATAGATCCCGATGTTCTCGATAGTTTGTTATCACTCAAAAGATTAGTTGAGAGCCATGACTGTCGGTTAAGTCTATTCGTTCATATGCCTGACGGCACACATCATGGCGTCAACATTTAACTAAATAGCGTCATTTGTACACCAATCGCAGCTCTCATCTACCAGATGAAATTAACGCCCCATGGCGATGCTTTTTCAAACTCCCTCGGTGTGCAAGCAGATCTGATAGCGTGTATTGCGTCCGCCACCAGGTAATTTCTCAATGCATCCCCTCTCCACCAGTTCAGCCAGATGGCGTGTGGCAGTCGCCTTGCTGACTCCGGCGACTTTTTGATATTGACTGGCACTGATGCCATTTTCAAAACCCTGTTCGCCGCCATCCAGTAAACGATTCAGCACTTTGGTTTGCTCTGGACTCAGACTGTCATGACAGTGCCGCAACCAAAAATGAGCCTTGGCAAGAGAACGAGCAATAACCTGTAATGCCAGCTCTATGGCGTAATCCAGTGTGTCGAGGAACCAACAAAGCCAGGATGTGATATCCAGCGTGCCCTTCTGTGTTGACTCCAGTGCCCGATAGTAGTCAGCCCGCCATTCTAGAATAGCGACTGACATGGCATACAAACGGATGCCCTGGCTGTCAGCCTGTGACAGCGCGAGATCGGTCAATGCCCGCGTGAGCCGCCCATTGCCATCATCAACGGGATGCAGGGTCACGAACCAGAAATGACAGATCGCCGCACGAAGAAGGGGATCTATCGTTGGATCATGCCGAGTCTGGTTAAACCAGAAGATAAACGCGGCCAGTTGATCGTCCAGAGCTGCTCTGGGTGGAGCCTCAAAATGCACGGTAGGGCGATCAACACGCCCAGAGACAACCAGCATCGGCTCATCTCCTCGCAACTGCCCTACGTTCAGTCGCTGCACCGACCATTCGTTGGCGGGGAACAGCCAACGATGCCATTGGTAAAGTCGTTCAATTGTCAGTGGTTGTTCATGGTTGTCGATGGCATCCAGCATCATTGCCGCGAGCCCCTCTGAGCGATCTGACACGGGATAGGACTGAGTTTCTGATCCCCCTAACCGCCTAGCCAGGGAAGAACGCACGGATTGGGCATTGAGACGTTCGCCTTCGATAGCGGACGAGGCGATGATGTTAGCCAATAACGTGTCCAACGTTTGGTCGGGGTTCCCCAACCTGGAATGACTACCGATTAGAATTCCCAACCTGCGTTGCACCTGCCGTAATCTGGGCAATATCTCGCTATCCCGCCAATGAAAATTGGGCCAGTCGGCTTGTTGCCAAATCCAAAATGGTTCCATTATTTCCTCATCCAACGTGCTAGGGTCTCAATAATGAGCCGACCCAGCCCATCATTCGGCTCAATGTTTGAGCCGAATATAACACATGCAGCACACTATCAGAGCAAGTAATGAGGATGGAGAACCAGGCTGAAAATCTCAGACCGGGGCTAATGAAAAACTGGATTTATTGCTGCTGGGTGGCGCTACAGCAATCAGTAGATAGACCAGGCGGGGTATCAGTGCGGTCGGTATCAAAATAAGTTGCGAGATGGGTACTCAGGCGGGTACTCAGTTTCTGAGGGCTTTGGTGAGCTTGCAGCTTACGCTGCATGGGGCCACATCTAAGAAATACTATTAGGGTATCTCCCCCTCGTGCCACCTCGTCTGCTTGTTCAGATACCTGATGGTACGCATCATGATGTCAATATATAGCATTGCTTATCTTCTCAGGAAAATAAGAGAAATCCCACACATCAATCACTAACAAAAATCAAAAATATTACAACCTACCTATTCTCTGCTGAATTTAAAGGACCCAGCTTTCAAATTTTTCAATTGCAGCACGCATTTCCTCACTCATGGCCTGATTCTTTAAGGTACTTACTCTTTCATTGAGATAAAAGTCATCAGAGGTGATAAAATGTGTGCCATTAACCATGTCCAACATCCTAATACACCTTCCATCTTTATCGATACACTCGAAGTTATTGGCAAATCTATTGTAAGCTAGGAATGCATCCTCGTTTTCCTGCTGATGGTGCATATCAAAACCGAAATCAGAAATATATTTATTGTCAATAACAATACCATCAGTCATCATTCCACCAAACAACTCAACCTGTATGTAGAAACAGCTAGTAACAGAATGTACCTTTACGGATTTCACTGTCTTATATATTATATCCCTGACCTCATCTCTTATATCAGCCTGATTATAGTCAATGAAATTACGTGGTATCTGCATATATATATCTGGGTTAATAGAAGCCTCTGTATGACTAATCTCAATGGTCAATTCTTCATTCAACTTTTTACGTTCCCTAGATAATTTATCTAGTCGTTCAGTCAACAGGATATGTATATCCCCCTCTGTGGTCGCCCCCACAGATTGAATCATAATTTCTATTTTTGAACTTATCGACTCTATTTTATTTTTAATCGAAGCAATTTTATTCTCACTTGTATTTTTCTTAGGCTGAAGTATCACGCTGCCAATCAGCAACATTAGTGCATACTCAAAATATCTATTATCAAATGTTGCAGCTGTGCAGCTTTTCACCGAAGTGTCTGACCTTCCGCTGCATTTATAACGGAGCTTTTCATCTTTTTTCCCAGCTTTGCTACGGTAGACCTGTAGCGAACTGCCACAGTTCCCACAAGTTGCGATACGCATTCCAGTAACGATGCCCATCGCGCTTTTCAACTTACTAGCAAACTGTTTTTTTTCACTACGCACACGCTTAGCTTGTGCAAATTCAGCCTCAGTGCAAACAGCCGGATAATAATTTCCCAACAGATGCTCGCGACCATCAATATGAATTATTTTTTCGCCTAAAACTGCTCGATCACTGATAATCTTTTTAATAAGATTTATTCCCCACCCCTCTTTATTAGAATTTTGAGCTATTGTAGGGGGGGTATAGTTTTCATCTAAATACTTTTTAATTGTTATATGTCCCTTCCCTTCTCGAATCATCACAATTACTTCCTTAACTACAGGAAAATAATATGGATGAGGGCGAACAAACCCAGTTGACGTATCAACCCAAAATTTATTTTTACCGAAACCATTAATCGCTGCCGGATAACCATCCGGATCGCGCTCACCATTCTGATGGCGCTTTAAAGCAACACGTGCAGCACCAGTAACTCGGGCAGAAAGTCTATTTGTATAATCGTTGCTGCTTTCAAGTTTAACTATTGAAAAAATCGCGGATATAAGATTGTCTCTTTGATACACAGTCCCATCAATCCATGTATAAACAAGAACATTAGCTGCAAGAACACTGGTTAAATATTTACTAGCTTCCGTTAACGCTAGGCGAGAGAAACGGTCTATATTCTCCATGGCCAATACAGAGCCGGATGCAATTTGACCTGAATGGCATAGTTCAATAAAATCACCTAGACATCCATGCTCGATATTTTCACCTTTACTGGCTGACATTCCGTTATCTGACATATGAACAACAGGCATGCCACTATATTTTTCCCTTGTTGCCTCAACCAACTTCCCCTCAGTCTGGCGTTGTACGCCAGTTTTATTACCGGCGGCCTGCTTATCCGTACTTACACGACTATACAGATATAGAGTTGGTACAGACGACCTTAAATTCATAACATCTCCAAAAATTGATTCTATGACGAGGCTATATATGCTAGATACGCAACTATACTTGTACGCTACCGGTACAGTTGGATTAAATTAAAGCAGGCATGTCTAGACCAGCCGTCCGGCTATGACACAATAACTTAGCGTTGTTCATTTTCTGAACATAAACACTATTGCCGATACACGGCATATAACCACTAGCAAACATTTAAGTAGAAGGTTATATCCAAAAAAACTAGATATCAACCCCCATCAAAAAAAATAATAACCTAACAAGAAAGAAATTATCTATACCCTCTAACATTAATTTCCACTTATATATTTCAGGCTAGAAAGTGCCACGAAGAAGCGAAGACTCCCGTCACATGCCTTCTGGGAGAGTAGTCATACCATCATCAGGGCGATATTTGGCTCTTTCTCAAACTGGCGTTGTTTCCCAAATCAGCCAGCAAGTCATGACTTCCCAGCCCGAGTAACCGCTACACTCGGGACTTTCTGACAGGTAGGCCCAGGGTATTCAGCTTGTTTATGGCGCTTAAATACGCCATGACCTCTCCCACTTGGCCGTTGTAGTTACGCAGACTGATTTTCCCCGTCAGCAACAGCTTGAACCGATACATAGCCGTCTCCGCCAGCGAGCGACGGTGATACCCCGATATCTTCTTCCTGTGCGCCAGCCCTTCCTTGCACATTACCAGCACGGCCTCATTTCTTGGATGCACCTTTTTCCATAACCCCGCGCTCTTGCGAGGCGGGATACAGGCTGTTGCCCCTTTGCGCGAGATAAACTGATGGCTGGCTTTGCTGTCATAGGCGCCATCCGCATAAACATTTCCCAGCTTACGCCGCAGAGGGTTGAGCAAGGTCGGCAGCACCTCGGCATCATGGACATTCTCCAATTATACTTCTGCTGCCAAGATATCGTGGGTCACCGGATCTACCGCCAGATGCAACTTGCGCCAGACTCGCCGCCCTCAGCGCCATGTTTTCTGACCTTCCATTCGCCTCCGCCAAACACCTTCAGACCCGTCGAGTCGATAACCAGGTCGGTGATGCGCCCCTTGCTGGGCTGCCGATAGGCGGCTGTCACCGTGCGGGCCCGCTTGCTGACACAGCTATAGTCCGGTGCGCACAACGGCACATTCATCAACTCGAACAGGGAGTAGAGTAGTCCCTAAGTGGCCCGCAGAGTGAGGTTGAAAATCCCCTTGAGCATCAGGAAGGTACAGATGGTCTGGTCAGTGTAAAGCTGGCTGCGGCCCCGCCGCCCATGATAGTCGTGGTGGAACCAGTCGTTCATGGCGGCGGCATCAACCCAGAAGGTGAGTGAACCACGGTTAATCAAAGACTTGTTGTATTTAGGCCAGTTGGTGATGGTGTGAAGCGATGTGGTCATGATGCAGACTTGAAGAGGATGGTGGTGATCAGATCACCAAGTCCTCAGTTAGTTCCATTCAAGCCGCATCGATTTGGGAAACAACGCCTCTAAAACTACGCTTGCTCAAGCGCTAGGGAAGGTGCGAATAAGTCATATGGCACGAGAGCATTTACTGGTAACCCATTGATATTAAATGACTAAAATTTTCATTTTTTGTTCTTGGGATACTTGTTCGCACTTTCCCTAGATGAAGATCGCGTATATTCCGGTATAGATAGCAATAGACTTCCAATCATAAAAAATGCTTGACTGAAGTCCTTGACGGCGTAGCACCGAGAATATGGTGGTCAGCCGATGAGGATGGTAAAAATTAACAGGAATAACGTGACTGCGTAAAGAAATTACTTAATGATATTGAATGTCATTTCTTTGGCCAACTGGCAAATCTGGAAGATCTGCACATTTCGGTTCTGTTTTCTGTTTTCTGTTTTCTGTTTTCTGTTTTCTGTTTTCTGTTACTCAGTGATAGCGTACTTATTGCATGAGCCATGCTTAATGAACTTCAATTTATAAGAGAGACCTTCATATCTTTTCTTCAATAAAAAAACCGGCGAGGGCTAGTAAAACTGGTTTCTCTTCGCTGCGTAGCAGCTGTCTCTTGATCAGATCTTGATCCCCTGTGCCATCAAATCCTTGGCGGCAAGAAAGCCATCCAGTTTACTTTGCAGGGCTTCCCAGCCTTCCCAGAGGGCGCCCCAGCTGGCAATTCCGGTTCGCT
>NZ_PQLN01000011.1:0-68875 GCF_002919855.1 Aeromonas sp. ASNIH8
TCGGGTGATTGGCGACTGGATCCAGTTTTACAACCAGAAGCGTCCTCACCAGGCGCTAAAGATGAAAACACCGGCGCAGGCCTATGCCGAAGCCGCTTAGTTGTGCAGGAACGGCTGGGTCATTACAGGAAGTTGTAAGGCCCCCTTTGGCGAAAGGTCTGATAAATACGCACGCAAAGCGCAACAGCATGGACTACTTAAAGAGGGGGAGCGTTTAGCCTGCGCAGATCTGCTAGCTTGCTTCGGCTGCCCTGACCAAGTAATAGTTCAGTCTGTTTCTGACATTTGGTGTTTACTGTCGTTTAAGGCATGTATTGAGGAGTCGCTGTATCTACATTTGGATGCCAGCCACTACCGCAAAAATTTCCAGAAAATCATTAACTTTATAGATTTAAACATATGCCCGACCATCAATAAAAAGATACTAAAGCAAGCCGAAGAAAAGTTAAATGACGAAGGTTTACACCCAGCCTGGGACGACAGTGCATATCTGTTAAATCTGCTGCCCCAACCCAGAAGGTAAAACAATGGACACGACACACCTCTATTCCAGCAGTTTTCCTGATCAGCATAAAGTTCAGGACATAGATGTGGTCAAACTCTACCATGAAGGGAAATTTGACAAACTTGATATTGTCACAGTCTGCAAAGACATAGATGGTCAGGTTACTGCCAGCTTTGGACAAAACGTTTGGAGTTGCATGCCATTTTCTCGAAAAAAAAATGCAAATAACCTTAATTTCAAAGAGTTCGACTATACGCCAAAACTGCAACGAGAGCTTAAACTTATCACCTATGGTTGGTTATTTAACAAAAGTCCTAAGAATATAAAGGCAGTGAAATTTTCGAGTGTTTATGTTCGGCTTACGGCAATTAAACGCGCTTACCAGTTTTTATTTAAAAGCAATCTCAGTTCCCTAAGCGCACTATCTCATTCAAACATCTGGGTAGAGTTTGAGAACTATTTGATATCCCAAAAATTATCCCAGAGTGCGCTCGAACAAACTTTTGTTGCAGTTAATGCTGCGACAGACTTTGCCTCGTGGCACAAGTTAGAATTGGGCTTAACTCCCATTAAAGCCAATATAAAAGCGAAGTCCCTCAGTTCGAAGGAGGCGCAACAAACTCTCGTGATTCCAGAGCGCTTATGTGATGCCATCTATGGTAAAGCGATTGAGTTAGTAGAGAGTGCTTACCCACACCGGAAACTAATTTCAGACACAGAAAAAGCCCTACAAGAAAACTATAATTTAGCTAAGAGCATCTTGGATGTGAAGATTAAATCTGGATCAATGTTTTCTTTTATTAATATTGATGGGAGCATCAACAGACATAAATACGCTTCTGCAATCGTAGATAACAAACCTCAAGGGCAGAGAAAAATTCTATCCACTTTAGCCAACAAACTCCCCAGCATTAAATTAACGCATGGACACCATTTCCAACGTTACTTATCAAATCTCATCACCGCAAGTTACATTATCTGTGGCGGCTTTAGTGGAATGCGAGACTCGGAACTGAATAAACTAGCTCCTGGCTGTTACTACAAAGATACGTTCGAGGGGCGGGATTACCACATGCTGCAATCTCACAGCTTTAAGCTCGGTGAAAAGCGTGAAACATGGGTGACGGCCGCATCATCAAAAATTGCCATTGAACTGATGACCGTACTTACGGAAAACTGGCGAAAAGACGTTAACTACCCGAATGAAAAATACGCTAATACACTATGGGTAAATCAATATAAACGCTCAATACCTCCTGTACTTATCAACAATTGGAGTGAGCGATTAAAGCGCTTTTGTCGTCAGTTTGATTTCTCTGTTACCGAAGCCGATTACCAAGAGTGCCTTATGTCTAACCCTCGATCATTGGTACGCGTGAAAGAGGACGTAGTACCAGGGCAACCTTGGCCTTTGACTCCACACCAATTTAGGCGCACGCTGGCATTTTATTGCATTAAAAACCGCTTTGGCACCTTGGTTGCGCTTAAGCAACAGTTTAAGCATCTATATTTGTCTATGACGGAGTGGTACACCAATGGCGGAAAACTAGCTAGTTTTCACAATTTAAAAATTGATGACAAGATGCGTAACTTATTGGCTGACATTAATGCTGAATGCACAGCAAATAAAATTTTCAAGCAATGGCACTCGGATGAAACACTGTCAGGAACCCATGGTAAGGCCATTATGAAGATGCGCGGTGATGTGCCAACCATTTATGGCTCTTGGGAGGTGATTTACAAAGCGGTTAAAGAGGGGAAACTAACCCTTCATGGCTCTATGCACAGCTATTGTAAGTCGGGATACGACTGCGATATGGATGGTGTTGTCACACCACAATTTTGCGTAGATTGTGGTTCTGGCAGTAGCATTATTGACGAGCAACAAGCCAAATGGTGGCAGAAAAAACACAACAGTTTAATCGCTTATATGGCGTCAGGTGACGATATTTCTGTGACCGAACGCAGCCATTACATCACTCAGATACGAGCAGCAGAAAATGTAATGTCAGACTTTGGCATGATATATACCCCCTTTGAGCCTGAACTTAAGGTAACGACAGTATGAACAAAAGTGAGAACACCTTAATGGTCTTAGAGGCGGCGTTGGAACGCATCATACAAGGTCAGCCTAAACGTATCCCTAAGAGCCGCAAACTCAGCGTCAGAGCTGTAGAGGAGGAGGCTAACCTAGGCAATGGTAGCGGCTATTACTACCCTGAGTTTGTTGCCAAAGTAAAAGCCGCCAAAGCAAAAATCTCTACAGATAGAGGCAACCAGGTAGTGCCAGAGATTCAAGCCGTGCGAGCCAAGCTCAACGAGCAAAAGCGAATTAAAACGAACTACAAGGAGAAGTACGAGGCTGAAAAAAACAAGCTAGCATTGTTTGCTGCTGCTCAGCATCAATTAAATGATAAGCTCGTCAAAGCGCTAGCTCAAATCAGTGCTCTGGAGTACGAAAATGCAGAGTTGAAAGAGGAACTGATTATATTAAAACGCGGCATGATCACAGCAATAAAATAATTGATTTTGAGGTTGATCGGATGATAACTAAAAACAACCATTACATCCCACAATGGCATCAGAAAGGTTTCATGAGCGATCGTGATGACCAGCTCTGCTACTTAACTCGTCGGGAGTTCCCCTTACCTAATGGTGAGGTGAAGGTGAAAACATTTAAAAAATGGCATACTCCGGCTCAACAGTTCTATGGGGAACATCTCTACTCAACTCTCTTCGGTGAAGATGTAAGCGATGATATAGAACGGAAGTTATTTGGCCCAATAGATCATAATGGCTCCAAAGCTATTCGTGCATTTCTAACCGACGATCAGGCCCAGTGGCACAATAATTTTAACGATTTCTTTATTTACTTAGATGCACAGAAGCTTCGAACACCAAAAGGTTTGGACTGGATTAGAAGTAAATACCATGAACTTAACCAACAACAGTTAATGACTGAAATGCAGTTATTACGTTCTATACACTGTACGTTGTGGGCAGAAGGTGTGCGAGAGTTGGTGTCAGCTGAAAATTCAGATATTAAATTCGTACTATCAGATCACCCGATCACCATTTATAACTATTCCTGTCCACCCGACTCGGAGTTATGTGATTATCCGAATGACCCTGACATTGCACTAAAAGGGTCTCAAACGATATTTCCACTAGATAAAAATCGTTGCCTGATTCTAACAAATCTTGAATATGCTCGGGATCCTGAAAACGTAAACCCACTTGAACAACGTACTAACCCAGGCCGAATGCGTCATAGCATGGTCAACACGATTGAATTTATTAATACACGAAAGCTAACTGCTGATGAAGTCACAAAAATTAACTACATCATTAAAAGTAGAGCACAAGTGTCAGTTGCCGCAGGTAAAGAGGAATGGCTATACCCCGAGCACAGCGTTACTTGTGACTGGGCTGATTTAAGGCACGTCTTGTTACCACCGAAAGAAGGTGTGATTTTTGGTGGAGAAATGTATGCTCAATTTGAAGATGGAACAGTTCACTATCAGGATGAATTCGGTAGAACAACACCAGAAAACAAATACCTAAAAAAAGATCTTGATGAGTCTCTCTTAGGCCGTAATGATTTTTGCGGTTGTGGAAGTGGTAAAAAATATAAAAATTGCTGTCGAGAAACCCCTCTTGAATTGCGCACAACATGGAGTGCTGTCAGCATCCGAGAGCGAAATTTGATGTTTTGTAACTGCATCCGTGATGTTCTCGGACTAGATAGCGGCAAAACATGGTTAGATGTAAGAAAAGAGCTTTCAGATAATCAGATTAAAACTATTTACGAGTATTACTCTATTTTGTGGCCTCGCGATACAGATATTTACTCACTATTTCCAAAGCCTGATGGAAAATTTAGAGGTTTATATAGTGGCATATTGGACATTCGAACTATTAGTGTTAATGCATTGCCAATGACATCAATGTTTGATGAGTTTTTAATTGAGACCCCAATAACCAATCCTAACAACGTCCGGCCAGAGTTTAGTCCAATAGAGAATCCATCCAGATACAAATATCAAGCCTTAAAAGATTTCTTGTTCATGCTGCAATTGGAACCATATATAGGACTTGGATTAGTTAATTTAATCCCTGATCCAAGCGAGTTTGACATGCCTCTGATGAGAGCTGTCATGGAGATGGCTGGTAAGCGTGGCAATCAGAAAAATATTCTGAATGAGCAAGATCGTCAGCTACATTTTGGAATGTGCATTGAAGATGTATTGAACTCAACATCTATGATGTCCAGAGAAGCAAGAGTTAAGTTACTGATAAATCAATTTGGACTTGATAATGATCATGCAACTCAAACGATTGATCTATTAGAGCAGCAAGCAGATGTCTCACCACTTGTGATGCTTCAAAAAGTTGATCGTAAAGATAATAGTCAATTCATGCTATTCAGAATGGCGCCCAACTATGAAATGTCGTTACTAATTGCTCAAGTGACAGGTTCTGTAGTAGTTACTGACAGCGGATCAAGATGGAATGAGATGATGGCAGCTCAACATAGGCCGCAAGGAATTGCGACTTATCCATGGGATAATGCTCATAATACTTTTAATTCGTTGCCGATTGACGAAGCAATTTTAGATACATATCGAAAATCTCAAGGTAATTTTTCCACTGCTAGAAAATGGCTTAAAACCATGGATCAGATGGTTTTGAACAATAACCGCGACCCTAGTAAATTAGCCAACTTAGCTGGGCAAGCTTCTGATCTTATGAGACAACTTGGGCAAGTTACTGACCAAGTTCTATTGTCCCAGTTCAAAATTTCGAGTCCCGAAGGTGGTTTCCATGATGTCAACGTACAACGGCTACTAGCTCGCTCTAGTTGCTTGAGGTATGACAGATATGTCAGGTCTGTTTACGGTATTAGCATCCAAGATTGAAGCAGTACAATTCATGATTCAATCAATGTACCTGTTCGAGAAGTGAAAGGGTGGTCATCTATCAGGGGGAAGTTCTGGAAAAATTGGGCTATCAAAAGTTGAAAAATAGGAAAAATAGCAAAAAATTACTATTTTTCTGGAAAAGGCCACTAAGCCCTACCATACAACGATTTCCAGATTTATTTCATAGTCAATCTGTGTAGGTAGTCCATGACCATGCGATAAGCGGGGTTGAAGCTGACCTCATCACCATCGGGTCAGCTTCCACCACTTGCTACCAAAACCCGGCCCTGGCCGGGTTTTTTGTGCCTTGCCTGTCCACCAGCCAACAAAACCTGCCTTCTTTACGCCGATTTTACGCCAGCCAAATTGGGCTTTATGGCGCCTTTACGCCCGTTTTACATACCCTTTCAGCGTCAATGAGCCCCATGGGATCGACACGGATATGCATCGATCCCTGACGCTAATTACCTCAACGGAGTCGTTATGAATTGGCTATATCTGCTGCTGGTCCTCGCCCTCGCGGGTTATCTGCTGCGCGCTCTCGCGCGCACCCATGAGTGAGGAACCGGATATGTGGCAAGAGATCATCTATCCCGTCGCGTTCGTGCTGCTGGTGCTGCTGCCGGCGCCTCTGCTTGGCAACTACCTCTATCGGGTGTTTGAAGGCAAGAGTCGCTGGCTCGCCCCGCTTGAGCGCGCCACCCTGGCCTGCTGCGGCACGGACGGGCGCGAGCAGGACTGGAAGTCCTACGCCCTCAGCCTGCTGGCTTTCAACGGCGCAGGCTTCGGCCTGCTGTTCCTGATCCTGCTGGCGCAGGGTCTGCTGCCCCTCAACCCGCAGCAGCTGCCCGGACTGAACTGGCAACTCGCCTTCAACACTGCGGTCAGCTTCATGACCAACACCAACTGGCAGGCCTACTCCGGCGAAGCCAGCCTCTCCTACTTCAGCCAGATGGTGGGGCTCACCACCCAGAACTTCGTCTCCGCCGCCACCGGCGCCGCGGTCGCCATCGCCCTGTTTCGCGGCATCGCCCGCCAGCAGACCACCCACCTCGGCAACTTCTGGCAGGATCTGGTGCGCTTCTGCCTCTACGTGCTGCTGCCGATGGCGCTGATCCTGGCGCTGCTGCTGGTCTGGCAGGGGGTGCCCCAGAGTCTGTCGGCCTACCTGCCGTTCCACGCCCTGGAAGGCCAGGAGCAGCTGCTGCCGCTCGGCCCGGCCGCCTCCCAGATCGCCATCAAGCAGCTCGGCTCCAACGGCGGCGGCTTCTTCGGCATCAACTCGGCCCATCCGTTTGAAAACCCCACCGCCCTCTCCAACTGGCTGGAAATGGTCGCCCTGCTGACCCTGGCCGCCGCCATGGTCTGCACCCTGGGCCGTTACGTGAAGGATCTGGCCCACAGCCGCGCCATCCTCATCGCCATGACCATCATGCTGGTGCTGGGGCTCTGCCTCGCCATCGGCCAGGAGCTGAAACCGGATCCCGCCCTCGCCCACCTCACCAGCGAAGCCGGCAACTGGGAAGGCAAGGAGAGTCGCTTCGGCCCCGTGCTGTCCAGCATCTGGGAAGTGGCCACCACCGCCGCCTCCAACGGCTCGGTCAACGCCATGCACGACAGCTTCACCCCCCTCGGCGGCATGGTCGGCATGATCAACATGCTGCTGGGTGAAGTGGTGTTCGGCGGCGTCGGTGCCGGCATCTACGGCATGATGCTGTTCGTGCTGCTGACCGTGTTCCTGTGCGGCCTGATGGTGGGGCGCACCCCAACCTATCTGGGCAAACGGCTCGGCATCACCGAGATGAAGTGGGTGGTCGCCAGCATGCTGGTGATGCCGGTCGGGGTATTGGTGATCGGCGGCATTACCCTGCTGATGCCGAACTCCGCCACCGTCATCGGTCACGATGGCCCCCATGGCCTGTCACGACTGATCTATGCCTACGCCTCGGCCGCCGGCAACAACGGCTCCGCCTTCGCCGGCTTTGCCGCCGCCGACAGCTGGCAGTGCATCGCCATCGGGCTGGCCATGCTGCTCGGCCGCTTCGGCTACATCATTCCGGTGCTGGCCATCGCCGGCCAGCTGGCCCGCGCCCCGCGTCAGGAGCGAAGCGAGGGGGACTTCCCCGTCAGCGGCCCGCTCTTCATCACCCTGCTGATCGTCACCGTGCTGCTGATGGGGGGTCTCTCCTTCCTGCCGGTGCTGGCGCTGGGCCCGGTGGCGGAACACCTGAGCCTGCTGGGAGGAGCCTTCTGATGCTGCACCTCCGACTGATCTGCGTGACCAACTACTCGATGCAGGGAGCTTTCCAATGAGCAAATCCGCTTCAATGAGCACCGACACCATTCAGGTGAAGGGCAAGAAACAGAAATCACAGATCCTGCAGGCCATGGTGGAAGCCCTCTATCGCTTCAATCCCAGGGCGCTGTTTGGCAGCCCCATCCTGTTCACTCTCTGGCTGGCGGCCGTGATGGCGACCCTGGAGTCGCTGCTGGGGCAACCGCTCTCCGGCGTCGCTCCTTCTCTGGCCTGGCAGCTGACCGCCTGGCTCTGGCTCACCCTCTGGTTTGCCAACTTCGCCGAGACCCTGGCCGAGGGGCGCGGCAAGGCGCGGGCCGACAGTCTGAAGGCCGGCATGAGCCAGCTCAAGGCTCGTCGGGTCACCAGCCCGCAGGATGACAAGGGCGAGTGGGTACCGGCCACCAGCCTGCTCAAGGGCGATCTGGTGCTGGTGCGCAGCGGCGAAATGATCCCCGCCGACGGCGAAGTGGTCGCCGGCATCGCCTCGGTCAACGAGGCGGCCATCACCGGCGAATCCGCCCCCGTCATCCGCGAGTCCGGCACCGACCGCAGCGGCGTGACCGGCAACACCACTGTCGTTTCCGACGAGATCTGGGTGCGTATCACCAACAACCCGGGCGAAAGTACCCTGGATCGCATGATTGCCCTGGTGGAAGGGGCCAAGCGGCAGAAGACCCCCAACGAGATGGCGCTGGACGCCCTGCTGGTAGGGCTGACCCTGATCTTCCTGCTGGTGGTGGCCACCCTGCCCTGGTTCCTCGACTACAACGGCACCCAGGTGCCCCGGCTCTATCTGCTGGCGCTGTTCATCACCCTGATCCCGACCACCATCGGCGGCCTGCTCTCCGCCATCGGCATCGCCGGCATGGACCGGCTGGTGAAGCTCAACGTGATCGCCAAGTCGGGCCGGGCGGTGGAGGCCGCCGGCGACGTGCGTACCCTGCTGCTGGACAAGACCGGTACCATCACCTTCGGCAACCGGATGGCGGACGAGCTGATCCCGGCCCCCGGTGTGGACCCCTCTTTGCTGGCCCAGGCCGCCATGCTGGCCTCGCTCGGCGACAACACTCCGGAGGGCAAATCCATCCTGACCCTGGCGGGCAAGAGCCACACCAGACCGAGCCAGCTGGAGAGCGACATCATCATCCCCTTCAGCGCCGAGACCCGGCTGAGCGGGCTGGATCGCAACGGCCATCACTATCGCAAGGGCGCGGTGGACGCGGTGCTGCGCTACCTCTCGCTCGATCGCAAGGCGGTGCCCGAGCTCATTCTCAAATCGGTGGACAACATCGCCCGCCAGGGCGGTACCCCGCTGCTGGTCTGCACCCACGAGAAGCTGTTGGGGGTAGTGTTCCTCAAGGACATCATCAAGCCGGGCATCAAGGCACGCTTCCAGATCCTGCGCCACATGGGGATCCGCACCGTGATGATCACCGGTGACAACCCGCTGACCGCCGCCGCCATCGCCGCCGAGGCCGGGGTGGACGACTTCATCGCCGAGGCGACGCCGGAGAAGAAGCTGGCCTACATCCGTCAGGAGCAGGCCGACGGCCGGCTGGTCGCCATGTGCGGGGACGGCGCCAACGACGCACCAGCGCTGGCCCAGGCCGACGTGGGCCTGGCCATGAACGAGGGGACCCAGGCCGCCAAGGAGGCTGGCAACCTGGTGGATCTCGACTCCAACCCCACCAAGCTGCTGGACGTGGTGCTGGTGGGCAAGCAGCTGCTGGTGACCCGCGGCGCCCTGACCACCTTCTCCATCGCCAACGACGTTGCCAAGTACTTCGCCATCCTGCCGGCCCTGTTTATCGCCGCCTATCCGCAGCTGGGGGTGCTGAACCTGATGCAGCTGGGCAGCCCCGAGAGCGCCATCCTGTCGGCCATCATCTTCAACGCCCTGATCATCGTCGCGCTGGTGCCGCTGGCCCTGCGCGGGGTCAGCCTGAAGGGAACGGCGGCCAGCCTGCTGCGCCGCAACCTGCTGATCTACGGCGTCGGCGGCCTGATAGTGCCCTTCATAGGCATCAAGTTGATCGACCTGGTCATCACCGGCCTGGGGCTGGTGTAACGGCATCACCGGATGCGGGGCAGGCCCGCATCCACCCAACACATTTGGAGCAAACACATCATGATCGCAATCAGAACCATGCTGACCCTGACCCTGCTGCTGGGGGTGGCGTATCCGCTGGCCGTCACCGGGCTGGCCCAGCTGCTCTTCCCCTGGCAGGCCAACGGCAGCCTGCTCACCAACGCCAAGCAGCAGGTGGTCGGCAGCGCCCTGCTAGCCCAGAAGTTCGAGCGGGCCGACTACTTCCACTCCCGCCCCTCCGCCAGCGATTTCGCCACCATAGGTGGCGGAGGAAGCAACCTGGGGATGAGCTCGCCGCTACGGGCCGAGTTTGCCGCAGCGGCGGCCAGGGCGCAGCCGGAAGCCAGGGTCCCCGCCCTGCTGACCCGCTCCGCCTCCGGCCTCGATCCCCATCTGCCCCTCGATGCAGCACTGGCCCAGGTGGATAGGGTCGCCGGGCAACGGGGGCTGGATCCCGTTCAGTTGACGGAGCAGGTCAAGTCGGCGGCACAAGCTGGTATCCTTGGCCCGCAGGTGGTCAACATTCTCCAGTTGAACCTGCAACTCGATCATCAAAAGGGCGCCTGAGGGCGCTCCTTGCCGTTCGGGAAGGCTCCCTTTCGACAACGGGGACAAGCATGAGCAATGAGGTCACGGCCGCAGTTCGGCCGATGCAACGGGAGCACGGGGATGCGTGATGAAGTGAGGGCAGACGCCCTGCTGGCGAGCCTGGAGCAGGAGCACAGGGGCAAGCTGAAGGTGTTTCTCGGCGCGGCCCCCGGCGTCGGCAAGACCTACGCCATGCTGCAGGCGGTGCGGGAGCAGGCCAGGGAGGGAGTCGACATCCTGATCGGGGTGGTGGAGACCCACGGCCGCCAGGAGACCCTGGCCCTGCTCGACAAACTCGCCATCCTGCCGCGCACACTGCACCTGCACCGCCAGCAGCGGCTGGAGGAGATGGATCTGGACGGTCTGCTGGCGCGCAAGCCCGCCATCGCCGTGGTGGACGAGCTGGCCCACAGCAACGCCCCCGGCAGCCGCCACGAGAAGCGCTGGCAGGATGTGGAGGAGTTGCTCGGCGCCGGCATCGACGTCTACACCACCCTCAACGTGCAGCACCTGGAGAGCCTCAACGATCTGGTGTGGCAGCTGACCGGGGTCAGGGTCAAGGAGACCCTGCCGGACCAGGTGCTGCTGGAGGCCGACAGCCTGGTGCTGATCGACCTCCCCCCCAAGGAGCTGCTCGGCCGCCTCAAGGAGGGCAAGGTCTATGTGCCCCACCAGGCCAAGGCCGCCCTGCAGTCATTCTTCTCCCTCAACAACCTGACCGCCCTGCGGGAGCTGGCGATGCAGACCGCCGCCAGCCACGTGGAGGGGGATCTGCAGTTGCAGTGGCAGGCCGCCGGCAAGACCACCTTGCCGCTGCGGGGCAAGCTGATGGTCTGCATCGGGGATGAGCACGGCGCCGCCCTGGTGCGTTACGGCCACCGCTTCGCCCAGCGCAGGCAACTGCCCTGGCTGGTGGTGCACATCGACAGCAGGGGGCAGCGCTCCCCCGAGCTGGAGCAGGCGCTGGCCCTCGCCTCCCAACTGGGGGCCAGGGTGCTGACCCTCTCCAGCCCGGCCGTGGCCGATGCCCTGCTGGAGACCGCCGAACAGCAGCAGGTCTCCCAATTGTTGCTCGGCAAATCCCGCAACCCGCCCTGGCGTCGATCCCTGGTACAACACCTGCTCAAACAGGCGCAGGGATTCGAGATCACGCTGGTGGATACCGAGAAGCGCAAGCCCGGCCTGACCCTGCCAACGGCAGGCCCGGGTGAGCTTCGCCAGAGCCTGCTCGCGGTGGCCATCATGGGGGGGACCTCGGCCGCGGTCTGGGCCCTCTCCCACTGGCTGCCCCCCGCCTCCCTGCCCATGCTGTTCGTGCTGGGGGTGCTGGCCACCGCGCTCACCACCAGCCTGGTCCCCGCTATCCTGGCCGCCGTGCTGGGATTCGTCGGCCACAATCTGCTGTTCACCTTCCCCTACTTCTCCCTGAGCGTGGCCAGCCACAGCGACCTGCTCACCCTGTTCGTGCTGCTCATCGTCGGCATCGCGGCCGGGCGCCTCGCCTCCCGCCAGCGTCAGCAACTGGTCAGTCTGCGCGAGACCCAGCAACTGGGTAACGCCCTGCTCTCCCTGAGCCAGGGGCTGGCCACCGCCAGCAGCCCGGTGGACGTGCTGAGACAGGGAACCCAGGCCATCGCCCTCGCCCTTGGGCAGCCCGTGTTCGCGCTCGATGGGGATTACCAGTACCGGGCCGGTGACACCCAGACCGGGCCGGGCCAGACCGACAAGGCCGCCATTGACTGGTGCCTGGCCCAGAAGCAGAGCGCTGGTGCCCATACCGCCACCCTCAACGCCGCCGAGGCCCAGTATCATCACCTCGGCGATGACCTGGTGCTGGGCATCCGGCTGGCCAGCCCGCTCACCTCCGCCGCCGAGCACCAGCTACAGGCCCTGCTCACCGATATCCGCGCCGCCCTGGCGCGGATCGATCTCAACGAGCGGCTGGCGGACAGCCAGTTGCAGGCGGAGACCGACCGGATGCGCGCCGCCCTGCTCTCCTCGGTCTCCCACGACCTGAAGACGCCGCTGGCCACCATCATGGGGGCTGGCAGCACCCTGCTGGAATACGGGGACCGGATAAGTGCGGAGGACCGCATCGAACTGCTGCACTCGGTGCAGGACGAGGCGCGCCGCCTGCACGGCTATGTGCAAAACCTGCTGGACATGACTCGCATCGGCTCACCGGACTTCCAGTTGAAACGGGACTGGGTCGACCTGGCGGATCTGGTGGAGAGCGCCCGCCGCCGGCTCGACTCCTCCTGGCGCCAGCACAAGCTGCTGGTGCACTTCGATCAGCAGATCCCCCGGCTCTATGTGCACGGCGCCCTGATCGAGCAGGTGCTGGTCAACATCCTCGACAACGCCTCCCGCTACTCGCCGGCCGGCACCCCCATCGAGTTCAAGGTGATGCTGGCGGACCCAGACCTCATCATCGACATCATCGATATCGGGGTCGGCATCGCCGAGTCGGATCGGGACAAGATCTTCAATCTGTTCTACACCCAGCCGGTCGGCGACTGCGGCAGCCGCGGCACCGGGCTTGGCCTCGCCATTTCCCGCGCTATGATAGAGGTCCACGGCGGCCGCATCTGGGCATTCGCCGGCCCCAACGGCAACGGCACCTGCATGCGCATCTCCCTGCCGCTGGCCCTCAACGCACCGGCGGCCTGATGGTCGCCGCCCTTTTCAATCAGCAAACGGGAGGCTGAATGGCTCACATACTGGTCATCGACGACGAGGCGGCCATCCGCCGTTTTTTGCGGATCAGCCTGATCGCCGAAGGACATCAGGTGAGTGAGGCGGTCGGCGTCACCGAGGGGATGGCGCAGTATCGCCACCTCAACCCCGACCTGGTGATCCTGGATCTGGGCCTGCCGGACGGTGATGGCATCCAAATCCTGCACGCCATCCGCGAGCACCACGCCAATCCCGTGCTGGTGCTCTCGGCGCGGGACTCGGAGCAGGAGAAGGTGCGGCTGCTGGATGCGGGGGCCAACGACTACATGAGCAAGCCGTTCGGCGTCGGGGAGATGATGGCCCGTATCCGGGTGCTGCTGCGCCAGCGGGTCGGCGCCACCAGCGGCGAATGCCGCCACTTCCCCCAGTGTGGCCTGACCCTGGACAGCAGCAGCCACAAAGTCACCCTGCAGGGCGAGGAGATCCCCCTCTCCCGCAAGGAGTTCGCCCTGTTGCAGGCGCTGGTGTGCCACCCCGGCAAGCTGGTACAACAGACCCAGCTGCTCATCGACATCTGGGGACCGAGCCACAAGGAAGATACCCACTACCTGCGCATCGTCATCGCCAGCCTGCGCAAGAAGCTGGGAGATAACCCCCAGCAACCCACCCTGATCGAAACTGAAGCCGGCATCGGCTACCGTTTTATCGGCAGCTGATGTTTCACGTGGAACGACGCCAACCGCAGCACAAGGCCAGCAGACCGCATCCCCCGAGCAGCAGCCCGAGATCCTGCAAGCTGGCGGCAACCGCCAACCCCAGGCTGAGCAACAGGTAGTAACCGAGCCCGAACAGGGCCCCGGCACTGCCCGCCACCTCCCGATAGGCCAGCAGCGCCTGGCTCAGCACATTGGGGATCGCTAGCCCGAACGCCACCACCACCCCCATCATGGGCAGCAGGAACCAGAGCGAAGTCTGACTGGCCCACACCAGCCAGCCGGACCCCAGCGCCAACGCGGCAGCGAGCCGGATCAACGAGGCAGGCGACCAGTCATGCCCCAGCAGGCGCTTGTTGAGCAGGCTGCCCCCCAGGGTCGCCAGCGCCAGCACGATGCCGGAGTAACCGAACTCCCCCGCACTCAACCCCAGCCCGGCAAACAGAAAGGGAGCCAGGCTGTAGTAGCCAAACAGCATGGTGTTGAACAGCGCTACCAGTGCGGCGCTGCGCCACAAGGCTGCATCACGCGCCATCCGTTGTGCCAGCGGCCAGAGTGCCACCCGCTGGGTGATGGCCGGCCGGGTTTCCGGCAGTTGCCAGCAAGTGACCAGCAGCAATCCGACTGCCAACACCAGCAGGGCGCTGAATACCCCCAGATAGCCGAACCCGCTCGCCAACTGGCCGCCGCTCACCAGCCCCAGCACCGGACTGAGGGAGAGTGCGATGCCCATCACCGAAAAGACCCGCGCCAGATCGCTGCCCTGATAGCTGTCGCGCAGCATGGTCTGGGTCACCACGGAACCCACGGCGGCGCCGAAGGCCGCGATGACCCGGGCCAGCAGCAGGGTTTCAAATTGAGTGGCCAGCAACGCCAGCAGGGTGCCGGCGCCATAGGTCAGCAACCCCGCCAGCATGGCGGGACGCCGCCCGATGAGATCGCACACTCGGCCCCAGCAGACCACGCCCGCCGCAAACGCCAGAAAATAGACCGACAGGGTCTGGGACGCCTGCCCCTCGCTCACCCGAAACTCAGTGGCGATATGGGTCAGCACCGGGCTGTAGATGGTCTCCACTATCTGGGGAAACATCATCAATCCGACCACCAGCCAGCGCGGTGGCAACCTGTTGTTCATGACACACCTCCTTCACAAGAGGTCGCCATTCTAGAGAGGGATAACTTGTCCGATTACAATAAGGCGGACTATAAACAGCAAGAATCGGACACATGGCCTTTATTCTTCCCGATCACCCCTTTGATCCGGACCAGCACGACGGCAGCGCCATCGGTATTGCCGCCGCCCTCGGCTGGCACGACTCCGGCCGCCATCAGCACCAGCGCCACCAGCTGCTGTTCGCCCAGGCAGGCTGCATGACCATAGAGCTGGACGATCAGGTCTGCCTGCTGCCGCCGACGCGAGCAGCCTGGTTGCCAGCAGGCCTGCCCCACCGGGTATTGATGCGCGGGGTAGTGGCCTATCGCTCCCTCTACTTCCAGCCGGAGCCCGCGTTGCCAAACGAGATGGCGGTGCTGACGGTCAACCCGCTGCTGCGGGAGATCATCGAGCGGATGGCGCTCTGGCCCTGGGACAAGCCGGAAGCAGAGCAAACCTGCACACTGGCATTATTGAAAGAAGAGCTGGCGCAAGCGCCGCGGGAATCCTGGCAGTTGCCGCTGCCGTCAGACGGGCGTCTGATCGGCTGGCTGCAGGAGATAAAGCGGGGTGACACCCTGCCCGATCGGCTCAACCGGCTGGCCGAGCGGGTGGGTGCCAGCGACAAGACCATAGGCCGCATCTTCATGCGGGAGACCGGTATGAGCTACCAGGCCTGGCGCCAGCAGTGGCGACTGCTTCGGGCCATGGAACTGCTGGCCGAAGCCGAGCCCATCAGCCGGGTGGCCGCTGCGCTGGAGTTCGCCAGCGACAGCGCCTTCATCGCCTTCTTCAGGCAGCACACGGGGCAGACCCCCTTGCGCTACCTCAACTCTCGGGGTGAGTCGCATCGGCCGAACTCGCCTCCACCACCAGGGTCTCCAGGGCCAGCGGCTTGAGGTTGTGGATGGCCTCTGCCACCACGTCATGGGAGGCCTGCTGCTGCAAGGCCAGCATCTCCTGTTGCAGGGCGGCGCTGTCCAGCTCGGGTCTGGGGTTCTCGGCGGCCATGGCATTCAGGCTCAGGCTGCTGGCAATCAGGGTAGCGATCAGGATCTTCATCTGGCGTGCTCCGGTGTGGTTGAGATGACCAGATAGCTATTCCAATAGTTGTGCCAGATTTATAACAGCATGATTTTATTGATATAAATAATTTTTTGATGCTGCCACCCCCCTTCCTGAATCGAATATTGGTTATTTTAAAACCTATAAATGGTTTTTTTTACCACCTCCATCATGGCAACCCTGTTCCACGTGAAACGCCCCGTTTTTTTGATCGACACCCGCTTTTGAAGTGAGCTATGGTGCTAGCTCCCCCCTTAACTGACTCTGGATTTGCCACCGAATGGAATTCTCCTTGTTCGGCGAGAAGTTCACTCGCCACGCCGGTATTACCCAACTCATGGACGACCTCAATCAAGGGCTGCTGAATCCCGACGCCATCATGCTGGGAGGCGGCAATCCGGCCCCCATCCCCGCCATGCTGGAACGCTTTCAGGCCGAGGCCAATACCCTGCTCGGCAACGGCGAACTGATCAAGGCCATGGCCAACTACGATGGCCCCCAAGGCAAGGACAGGTTTACCAGGGCGCTGGCCGCCCTGCTCAGCAAGGAGCTGGGCTGGGAGATCTCCGCCCGCAACATCGCCCTGACCAACGGCAGCCAGAACGCCTTCTTCTATCTGTTCAACCTGCTGGCCGGCGAGTTCGCCGACGGTCGCAAGAAGAAGGTGCTGTTCCCCCTGGCCCCCGAATACATCGGCTATGCCGACTCGGCCCTCTCGGACGATCATTTCGTCGCCTACAAGCCCACCATCGAGAAGCTGCCCGACGGCCAGTTCAAATACCACGTGGATTTCGAGAGCCTGCAGGTGGGCGACGACATCGGGGTGATCTGTGTCTCCCGGCCGACCAACCCCACCGGCAACGTGCTCACCGACGAGGAGATCGAGCACCTCGATCAGATCGCCCGTGACAAAGGGATCCCGCTGCTCATCGACAATGCCTACGGCGTGCCCTTCCCCGGCATCATCTTCAGCGACGCCAAGCCGTTCTGGAACGCCAACACCATCCTCTGCATGAGCCTCTCCAAGCTCGGCCTGCCGGGCACCCGTTGCGGCATCGTCATCGCCGACGAGAAGATCATCCGGGCCATCACCAACCTGAGCGGCATCATCAATCTGGCGCCGGGCAGCCTGGGTCCGGCCATCACCATTCCGATGATCGAGAGCGGAGATATCATCACCCTGAGCGAACAGGTGGTGAAACCCTTCTACCAGCAGAAAGCCACCTTCGCGGTCCAGCTGCTGCGCGAGGCCATTCCGGATCCGCGCTTCCACATCCACAAGCCGGAGGGTGCCCTCTTCCTCTGGCTCTGGTTCGAAGACCTGCCGATCCACTGCCAGGAGCTGTATGAGCGACTGAAGGCGAAGAACCTGCTGATCGTGCCCGGCCACTACTTCTTCCCCGGCATCGACGACCCCGAGTGGCGCCACAGCCAGGAGTGCATCCGCCTCAACTATGCCCAGAGCGAAGATCTGGTGCGTCGTGGCATCGCCATCCTGGCCGACGAGATCAACGCCCTCTACGCCGGTTGATTCCCCCTTCGGCATGAAAAAAAGAGGCCTGCAGATGCAGGCCTCTTTTCTATCAGGTGGTCAGCGATGTTGTTTAACCGGGCAGTGCCAGCTGATCGGGTTTGCCGATGGGGATGGCACGGGGCTTGAGCGCTTCCGGCAGCTCCCGGGCCAGCTCTATGGTCAGCAGACCGTGCTCCAGCCTGGCCCCCTGCACTTCCACGTGCTGGCTCAGCTTGAAGGCGAGCTCGAAGTCCCGCTCGGCGATCCCCTGATGGAGGAATTGGCGCTCGCCCATGGTGGCGACCTTGCGCCCCTTCACCTTGAGGGTACCGTTTTCGGTCTCCAGCTCCAGCTCATTGCGATCGAAACCGGCCACGGCAACCGTGATGAGGTAGCTGTCGTGATCCCGCTTTTCGATGTTGTACGGGGGGTAGGCCGAGGTCTTCTGATCGAACAGGCCTTCCAGCTCGCGGGCCATCCGCTCGAAGCCGACGGCATTGGAATAGAGATGAGAAAAATCGAGGTTACGCATGATCCTATCCTTCTATAAAGCAACAGGGTTTACTCTCCACGGGCCCGCCATCGGCACCCGGGAAACATCAGCAATGCAACGAGGTCAGGCTGTCAGCCGTTGATCTCGATCTTGCGGGGCTTCATCGCCTCGGGCACTTCGCGCACCAGGTCGATGTGCAGCAGACCGTTCTTCAGGTCGGCCCCCTTCACCCGCACATAGTCGGCCAGCTGGAAGCGACGCTCGAAGCCGCGTTCGGCAATGCCTTGGTAGAGGTAGTTGCGCTCGGTGTCGGCCTGCTTGCTGCCCTTCACCGTCAGCAGATTTTCCTGGAAGCTCAGCTCCAGCTCTTCCTGGGTAAAGCCCGCCACCGCCATGCTGATGCGGTAGTCGCTGTCACCCAGCTGCTCGATGTTGTAGGGGGGATAGCCGGCATTGCCATTGCTGGCGGCAGATTCGATGAGAGTGGCCAGACGATCGAAACCGATGGCAGAACGATAGAGCGGAGAAAAGTCGATAGAACGCATAGTATTACCCTCTTGTGAGCGATAACGGATTGTTTGCCCTCCTGATGGACGGGCGCCTGGTCGAAACCTCTGTCGAGCGTTCCGGCCTTGTTATCTATATAGGGGCCAGCATTTGGCTTTCAAGGGGTAAAAACAAAAGAAATGCAGGCCATCAAGAATGGCCCGATTAGATCGATAATAGGCCTGCGGGCCACTCATGATCCGTCCCTCATCCCTCCATACTGGCCGTGTCCCCAACGAGAAACTGGAGCACGCCATGAAGATTACCCAGGTTCGCAACGCCACCCTGCTCATCCACTACGCAGGAACCCGCTTCCTCATCGACCCCATGCTGGCCCCCAAGGGGAGCTATCCCGGCTTCGAAGGCATGGCCAACAGCCATCTTCGCAACCCCCTGGTCGAGCTGCCGCTGCCCATGGCGACCCTGCTGGAGGTGGATGCGGTGATTGTCACCCATGACCATCTGGATCACTGGGACGATGTCGCGAAAGCGAAGATCCCCAGGCACCTTCCCCTGTTTGTGCAGCATCAGAAAGATGCCGACACCATGAGGAGATGCGGCTTCGAGGATGTGCGCCTGCTGGGCGAGGTCGGCGAGTTCGCCGGCATCCGCCTGCAACAGACGGCAGGCCGGCACGGCAGCGATACCATCATGGCCCTGCTGGGGGATCGCCTTGGCGAGGTCAGCGGAGTGGTCTTCTCCCATCCCGCCGAAAAGACCCTCTATCTGGCTGGCGACACCGTCTGGAATGCCCAGGTTGAACAAGCGCTGCACCGGCACCAACCCGAGGTTGTCGTCCTCAACTGCGGTGATGCCCAGGTGACGGGTCTGGGCGCCATCATCATGGGCAAGGAGGATGTGGCCGCCGTCTATCAGGCCGCCCCGCAGGCCACCCTGATCGCCAGCCACATGGAGGCGGTCAATCATGCCCTGCTGTCCCGGCGGGAGCTGCGCGACTACCTGGACAGCCAGGGGATGGCCGCCCGGGTAAGGGTGCCCGAGGATGGCGACACCATGGTGCTCTGAGCGAGGGGCCGGGCACCACATGGCTCTTCGGCTTTCTGTTGCTGCCCCGTATGATGAGGATCCGAGTGCAAAGGAGTTTGCCACCATGCCCCGTCCCCTCATCGTCGCCGTCATCACCTTCGATCGCTTCAGCCCCTTTCACTGCTCGGTGCCCTGCCTCATCTTTGGCGACAAGATGATGCCGGGCCAGTCGTTGTTCGAGCTGAGACTCTGCGCCGGGGATGACACGCGGCAACCCGCCTCCTCCCAGGGCTTTCGCATGGAGGCCGACTATGGCCTGGAGGGTCTGCTGGAGGCGGATATCATCATCATCCCCTTCTGGCGCGATCCGGCCGAGCGCCCCGCCCAACCCTTGCTCGATGCCCTGGTTGCCGCCCGGATCAGGGGAGCCCAGATCGTGGGGCTCTGTCTCGGTACCTATGTGCTGGCCTATGCCGGCCTGCTGGACGGGCGCGGTGCCGCCACCCACTGGGAATTTGAACAGGAGTTCGTCCAGCGCTTCCCCCGGGTGCGGCTCGATACCAATGCCCTCTACGTCGACGACGACGGGCTCATCACCTCGGCTGGCACCGCCGCCAGCCTGGACTGCTGCCTCTATCTGGTTCGCCAGCATCACGGCAGCCAGATTGCCAACAAGCTGGCCAGGCGGCTGGTGGTACCTCCCCACCGGGAGGGTGGCCAGGCCCAGTTCATCGAGCAGCCGGTACCCGCCACCACCCGGGATGCCAGGATCAACCAGCTGTTCGATCACCTTCGCCTGCACCTGGCCGCGCCCCACACCCTGGACAGCCTGGCGGAACATTGCATGATGAGCCGACGCACCTTTAGCCGCCGCTTCCAGCTCGCCACCGGTCTCTCCCTCGGGGAGTGGCTGATGTCGGAGCGCCTGCGCCGCAGCCAGACGCTGCTGGAGTCCAGCTCCCACACCGTGGAACGCATCGCCGAACTGGTGGGGCTCGGGTCTGCCACCATCTTGCGCAAGCACTTTCGCACCCGCTTCGGGGTGTCGCCGCGGGAGTGGCGCCGCACCTTTCGCGGTGACAGAGTCTAGGTCTCACATGTTTCACGTGGAACGCGCCCTTTTCCTTGCCCCAGAAAACAAAAAGCCGCTCACGAGGAGCGGCTTTTGATGGTTGTCGGACCGTCTGTTAGACGTCGAGGTTGGCAACCCGCAGGGCGTTGGTCTCAATGAAGTCGCGACGGGGCTCTACGGCGTCACCCATCAGGGTGGAGAAGAGCTGGTCGGCGCCGACTGCGTCGTCGATGGTGACGCGCAGCATGCGACGGGCTTCCGGATCCATGGTGGTTTCCCACAGCTGCTCCGGGTTCATCTCCCCCAGCCCTTTATAGCGCTGGATGTAGATGCCACGCTTGCCTTCGCCCATCAGCCACTCGACCGCTTCAACGAAGCTGGCGACCGGCTTCACCTTCTCGCCACGCTTGATGTAACCGCCTTCCTCGATCAGGTTGGCGATCTCCTTGCCCAGGGAGACCAGCTGACGGTACTCGGAGGATTGCAGGAAGTCATAGCTCAGCGGATATTCACGGTCGACCCCGTGCTGGCGTACCACGGCGTGGGGCACGAACAGGCTGCGCTCCTCGTCGCGGCGTACCTGCATCTGGTACTGGATACCGTGGTTGCTCTCGTTGAGCACGGCTTCCATGCTCTGGCACCAGGTCTGCAGATCGCTCTCGCTGGCCAGCAGGGTTTCGTTCAACTCAGGCTGATAGATCAGCTGGGTCAGCACGGCTTCCGGGGCGCGGCGGGACATGCGGGTGATGAGGTGAGTCACGGAGCGATGCTGGTTGACCAGACGCTCCAGCGCCTCGCCACCGATGGCCGGGGCAGACTCGTTGACGTGCAGGGTCGCACCGTCCAGCGCCATGGCGGTCTGGTACTGCAACAATGCGTCTTCGTCTTTCAGGTACTGCTCCTGTTTGCCCTTCTTCACCTTGTAGAGCGGCGGCTGGGCGATGAAGACATAGCCACGCTCGATGATTTCCGGCATCTGACGATAGAAGAAGGTCAGCAGCAGGGTACGGATGTGCGCACCATCGACGTCCGCATCCGTCATGATGATGATGTTGTGATAGCGCAGCTTGTCCGGGTTGTACTCGTCGCGACCGATGCCACAGCCCAGAGCGGTGATCAGGGTGCCCACCTCCTGGGAGGAGATCATCTTGTCGAAACGGGCCTTCTCCACGTTCAGGATTTTACCCTTGAGGGGCAGGATGGCCTGGTTCTTCCGGTTGCGACCCTGCTTGGCGGAGCCGCCAGCAGAGTCCCCTTCCACGATGTAGAGTTCGGAGAGCGCCGGGTCTTTCTCCTGACAGTCCGCCAGCTTGCCGGGCAGACCGGCGATATCCAGCGCGCCCTTGCGGCGGGTCAGTTCGCGGGCCTTGCGGGCCGCTTCACGGGCACGGGCCGCATCGATGATCTTGTTGACCACGATCTTGGCGTCGCCCGGGTTTTCCAGCAGGAAGTCGGCCAGCTTCTCACCCATCGCCTGTTCCACGGCGGTCTTCACTTCGGACGAGACCAGCTTGTCCTTGGTCTGGGAGGAGAACTTAGGGTCAGGCACCTTGACGGAGATAACGGCAATCAGACCTTCACGGACGTCGTCACCACTGGCGGCGGACTTGGCCTTCTTGCTGTAGTCCTCCTTGTCCATGTAGTTGTTCAGCGTCCGGGTCAGCGCGGTACGGAAGCCCACCAGGTGGGTACCGCCATCCCGCTGCGGAATATTGTTGGTGAAGCAGTAGACCCCTTCCTGATAGGCGTCGTTCCACTGCATGGCGACTTCGACACCGATTCCGTCCTGCTCTGTGGTGAAGTGGAACACCTTGGGGTGGATCGGGGTCTTGTTCTGGTTCAGGTACTCGACGAAGGCCTTGATGCCCCCTTCGTAGCAGAAGTGCGCCTCGCGGCCATCACGCTCGTCCATCAGACGGATGGAGACGCCGGAGTTGAGGAAGGAGAGCTCGCGCAGACGCTTGGCCAGGATCTCGTAGTGGAACAGGGTGTCGCTGAAGATGGTCGGGCTCGGCCAGAAGCGAACTTCGGTCCCGGTGCCAGTGCTGTCACCAATCTGCTTGAGCGGTGCCTGCGGCTCGCCCAGGTGATAGGTCTGCTCGTAGACATGACCGTTGCGGCGGATGGTCAGCAGCAGCTTGTCGGAAAGCGCGTTCACCACGGAGACGCCCACACCGTGCAGACCGCCGGACACCTTGTAGGAGTTGTCATCGAATTTGCCGCCGGCGTGCAGCACGGTCATGATGACTTCAGCGGCCGAACGACCCTCTTCCGGGTGGATGTCCACCGGAATGCCGCGACCGTTGTCGCGCACGGAGACGGAGCCGTCGGAATGGATCTTGACCTGGATATCGGAGCAGTAGCCAGCCAGAGCCTCGTCGATGGAGTTGTCGACGACCTCGAACACCATGTGGTGCAGGCCCGATCCATCGTCCGTATCGCCGATATACATCCCCGGGCGCTTGCGGACCGCATCCAGACCCTTGAGCACCTTGATATTCGAGGAGTCGTAAGTATTTTCACTCATAGCTTACTCTCTGCCTTCTCTAACGTTTCGGAGATCTTGCCTTGTTCCACGTGGAACAGCTTGCAGTCACTCGCATCCATCATGTCTGCGAGCTGACCGGTATCGATGGCGGTGATGAACACCTGGGACGCGCACTGCTTCAGCCTTGCAGCCAGCAGACGACGTTTGTCGACATCCAGTTCAGAGGCAAAATCATCAATTAAAAAAATACAGCCGCGGCTGCTATGTTGATTCAAATAGAGCCCTTGGGCCAGCCGCATGGCACAGACCAGCAACTTCAGCTGACCCCTGGACAAAATATCCTGCGCGGGGACACCGTTCGCCTTGAGCCGCACGTCCGCCTTCTGCGGACCGACCCCAGTGTACCCCAGCGAACGATCCCGTTCGAACCCCGCCTCCAGCAATGCGTCGAGGGGAGTGTCTTTTTCCCAGCCTCGATAGAATCCAAGACTGATATCGAACTCCGGCAGAAAATCTGCGGTCATCTCCTTGATCAGGGGCGTAATGGCCTGACAATAACTGGCGCGAAACCCCGCCAGCTCGCCGCCCAGTCGCACCAGCTCCTGATCCCAGAACGCCAGTTGACGATACTGGGTGCTCTGGCGCAGCAAGGCATTGCGCTGCTTCAACAGCCGACGCACCCGCCCCCAGAGGGAGAAGAAGGTCGGCTCCTGATGGAAAACACCCCAGTCGAGCCAGGCCCGGCGAGCCTGGGGCCCACCGGTCAGCAGGCTGAAACCATCGGGGTGGATCAACTGTACCGGCAACAGCTCCGCCAGATCGGCCAGGCGCTGGGCCTGGGCACCGGCGATCTTGAGCTGGGTTTCGCCCCCCTTGTCCTTGGCAAGCCCGATGGGCACCTGACGCCCCTCCAGCTCGCACTGGGCAAACAGGGTAAAGGCCCGCTCGCCCTGGCGGATGACCCGCCCGGTCAAATGGGTACGAAACGAGCGGCCGAGACCAAGGTAATGAATGGCTTCCAGCACGCTGGTCTTGCCGCTGCCGTTGCTCCCGACCAGGATATTGAGGCCGGGAGACAGCGCGAGATTGGCGTGCTGAATGTTGCGAAAGTCGCTGAGCTGGAGTTTGACCAGGGACACGACTAGATCCGCATCGGCATCACCACATACTGGGCATCTTGGTTCTCAAAATCCTCAATAATGGCGCTGCTGATGGAATCGCTCAGGCTGATCCGGATTTGGTCACATTTTAACGTATTCAACACGTCCAGCACATAGGAGACGTTGAAGCCGATCTCCATCTCGCCAGCGGCGTATTGTACGTCAAGCAGCTCTTCGGCTTCTTCCTGTTCCGGGTTGTTGGCGGTGATGCGCAGCAGGTTTTCCTGCAGATTGAGACGCACCCCACGGAATTTCTCGTTGGAGAGGATGGCGGCACGGGCAAAGGCCTGGCGCAGATCCTCGCGACCGGCGATCAGGGCCTTGTCGCTCCCCCTCGGGATGACGCGGCGCCAGTCCGGGAAACGGCCATCCACCAGCTTGGAGGTGAAGATGAAGCCATCCAGGGCGGCACGCAGGTTGCTGCGGCCCACTTGCAGCCGTACCGGCTTGTCTTCCGCTTCCAGCAGGCGCACCAGCTCCAGCACCCCTTTGCGGGGCAGGATGACCTGATGATCGGGCAGCGATTCCGTTACCACTTCGCGGCGGCAGGTGGCCAGCCGGTGACCGTCCGTCGCCACGGTACGCAGGCCGTGGCCCTCGCTCTCGAACAGCATGCCGTTCAGGTAGTAGCGCACGTCCTGGCTCGCCATGGAGAACTGGGTCGCGTCGATGAGTTTTTTCAGCTCCAGCTGGCTGATGTCGAACTCGAGCACGGATTCCCAATCCTCGATGTTCGGGTATTCGGTCGCCGGCAGGGTCGACAGGTTGAAGCGGGAGCGGCCGGAACGGATGATGAGGCGCTCTCCCTCGGTGCTGAGGCGGATCTCCGCCCCCTCCGGCAGACCGCGACAGATGTCCAGCAGCTTGCGCGCCGGCACTGTGGTGCGGCCATCCTGGCTGTCGCTGTTGAGATAGACCTGTCCGATCATCTCCACCTCGAGATCGGTCCCTGTCAGAGACAGCAGGCCATTGCTGACATCGAGCAGGACGTTGCCGAGGATGGGCAGGGTCGGCCGGCCACCCAGGGCACCGGACACCAGTTGCAGGGGACGTAACAGGGCCTCACGGCTAATTTCGAGCTGCATCTGTGCTCTCCGTTGTTATTGGGAGGAAAGGATTCGGATCAGGCTGGAACATGCAATCTGCATCTGTGCACTCCGTTCCGTTATCAGGAAGAAAGGGTACGGATCAGGTTGGAATAATCTTCCTTGATGTCGTGACTCTCTTCCTTCAGCTGCTCGATCTTGCGGCAGGCATGAAGAACCGTGGTGTGGTCACGGCCACCAAAGGCATCCCCTATCTCAGGCAAGCTGTGGTTGGTCAGCTCCTTGGCCAGCGCCATCGCCAGCTGGCGCGGGCGGGCAACGGAACGGGAGCGACGCTTGGAGAGCAGATCCGCCAGCTTGATCTTGTAGTACTCCGCCACCGTCTTCTGGATGTTGTCGATGGTGACCAGCTTCTCCTGCAAGGCCAGGAGATCGCGCAGCGCCTCGCGCACGAAGTCGATGTTGATGGCGCGGCCGGTGAAGTTGGCGTTGGCGATCACCCGGTTGAGGGCGCCTTCCAGTTCACGGACGTTGGAGCGAAGCCGCTTGGCGATGAAGAAGGCCACTTCGTCCGGCAGATGGATCTGGTTCTCGTCCGCCTTGCGCATCAGGATGGCAACCCGGGTCTCCAGCTCCGGCGGCTCGATCGCCACCGTGAGTCCCCAGCCGAAGCGGGACTTGAGACGATCTTCCACCCCGTTGATCTCTTTCGGATAGCGGTCCGAGGTCAGAATGATCTGCTGGTTTCCTTCAAGCAGGGCATTGAAGGTGTGGAAGAACTCCTCCTGGGAGCGTTCCTTGTTGGCGAAAAACTGGATGTCATCGATGAGCAGGGCATCGACGCTACGGTAATAACGCTTGAACTCTTCAATGGCGTTATTCTGCAGCGCCTTCACCATGTCCTGCACGAACCGTTCGGAGTGCATGTAGATGACTTTGGCGTCTTTCTTGCGATCCTTGATGGCATTGCCAACGGCGTGCAACAGGTGGGTCTTGCCAAGGCCGGTGCCGCCATAGAGGAACAGCGGGTTGTAGGCACCACCCGGATTGTCGGCCACCTGACGGGCGGCCGCACGGGCCAGCTGGTTGGACTTACCCTCAACGAAATTCTCGAAGGTATAGTTCACGTTGGTGTTGCTCTTGTGGTTTGGCTCGGGCTTGTTTTCAGCCTTGTTTTCCCAGCTCTTGGGAGAGTTATTCACAGGATCGACACCACGGGCCGGCGCCCTGGCGACCGCGACGGGATGAGGGCGATTGCCGATATCAAAACGCAGGGTGGGAGCGTCGGCTCCGCACAGCTCGTTGATGATGCCGTTGACCCGGAGCAGGTACTTGTCGCGTACCCAGTCCAGAACAAAGCGGTTCGGTGCATACAGGGTCAGAGTATTGTCACTCAACTCCGCTTGAAGCGGCCGGATCCACATGCTGAATTCTGCCGAGGGCAACTCATCTTGCAGCCGGTTAAGGCACTGCTGCCATAGCGAAGCAGTCACTCTAGACTCCCGTCAATTGATTAAGTAAAGACCGGCTATTCTACGTTTTTAGTGGCCGGATCTCCAGTTGCTGCCGCACGGATCCAGCAAATAAGATCCTTGACTTTCAAGGATCCAACGCCCCAGGATCCCATTTCATCCCCAAAGTTACCCACAGCCGGATATCGTCAATGTGGACAGAATGGCGCGCTGCGACCATAGTTATTTTATATAACCAAATATCATTTATTTTTTATATTTTATTCCAATAACATCAGCGCCAACCCGTGATTACAACTAAAAATACAGCACTACAGAGAGAGGAATCCCCATGAAAACCACCATCAAGCTGATTTCCGGCGCCGCCATTCTGCTGGCCAGCCTGTCCGGCCAGGCCATCGCCCAGGAAACCATCAAGGTCGGCATGTCCGGCAAATATTTCCCGTTCACCTTCGTCAAGCAGGACAAGCTGCAGGGCTTCGAGGTGGACATGTGGAACCAGATCGGTGAGCGCACCGGCTACAAGGTCGAGTTCGTGACCGCCAGCTTCTCCGGCCTGTTCGGCATGCTGGAAACCGGCCGCGTCGACACCATCTCCAACCAGATCACCATCACCGACGAGCGCAAGGCCAAGTACGCCTTCTCCCAGCCTTATGTCTATGACGGTGCCCAGATCGTGGTCCGCAAGGGCAACAACACCATCCACGGCATCAAGGACCTGGAAGGCAAGAAAGTCGCCGTCAACCTGGGCTCCAACTTCGAAGAGCTGCTGCGCAAGAACGACCCCAACAAGAAGATCGATATCCGTACCTATGACTCCGCCTTCGAGCAGGATGTCGCCCTGGGCCGCATCGACGCCTTCGTGATGGACCGTGTCTCCACCGCCCAGCTGATCAAGGAATCCAAGCTGCCGCTGCAACAGGCTGGTGCACCGTTCGAAACCATCGAGAACGCCCTGCCCTTCCTGAAGACCCCGGAAAAGCAGGCCGTGCTGAAGAAGGTTGACGATGCCCTCACCGCCATGCGCAAAGACGGCACCCTGACCAAAATCTCCGAAAAATGGTTCGCAGCGGACATCACCAGCAAATAAATGATGGAATTTGACCTCGATTACACGCTAGGGCTGTTTCCCATCCTGCTCAAATACCTGGGCACCACGATGGAAATGGCCCTGTGGGGATTCGTATTGGCACTCGTACTGTCGCTGATCCTGGCGATAGTACGGGTGTTTCGCGTTCCCGCACTTCACTGGCTGGCGATGCTGTATATCTCGTTCTTCCGGGGTACACCGCTGCTCGTCCAGCTGTTCCTGCTCTATTACGGGCTGCCGCAGCTCTTCCCCATCTTCGTGGGGATGGATGCCTTTACCGCCGCCATCATCGGCCTGACCCTGCACTTTGCCGCCTACATGGCCGAGTCGATCCGGGCAGCCATTCTCGGCATCCACAAGAGCCAGATGGAAGCCGCCCTCAGCATCGGCATGAGCCGGCTGCAGGCGATGCAGCGGATCATCCTGCCCCAGGCGGCCCGCATCGCGACACCATCGCTGATGAACTACTTCATCGACATGATCAAGAGCACCTCCCTGGCGTTTACCCTGGGAGTGGCGGAGATCATGGGCAAGGCCCAGATGGAAGCGGCCTCCTCCTTCAAGTTCTTCGAGAGCTTCATGGCGGTGGCGCTGATCTACTGGGTGGTGGTCATCTTCTTCACCCGCTTGCAGCATCTGTTGGAAGTGCGGCTGAACCGTGCTTATTAAAGGAGGCCTGTCATGATCAACCTAACGGGTCTCTCCAAGGCCTATGACGGAAATCAGGTGCTCAACGGCATCGATCTTGAGGTAAAGAAGGGGGAGATTGTCGTCATCATCGGCCCCTCCGGTACCGGCAAGTCGACTCTGCTGCGCTGCCTCAACCTGCTGGAAACCCCGGATGCAGGGCGGCTCGTCATCGATGACCTCGCCGTGGATCTGGCCAAGGCCAGCGACCAGCAGGCCATCGAACTGCGCAAACGCGCCTCTTTCGTGTTCCAGAACTACGCCCTGTTCGCCAACAAAACGGCGCTGGACAACATCGCCGAGGGGCTGATCACCGTCTGGAAGCAGCCGAAGGCGGAGGCTCGTGCCACTGCCCTGGGCATCCTCAAGGACATCGGCCTCGCCGAGAAACAGGATGCCTACCCGGCCTCCCTCTCCGGCGGCCAGCAACAGCGCGTCGGCATCGGCCGGGCCATGGCGGCCCACTCCAAGGTGATCCTGTTTGACGAGCCCACCTCCGCCCTCGATCCCGAGTGGGTCGACGAGGTGCTGGGCCTGATGAAGCAGCTCGCCCGCCAGCACCAGACCATGGTGGTGGTGACCCACGAGATCGAGTTTGCCCGTGATGTCGCCGATCGGGTGATCTTCATGGAAGGAGGCCGGATCGTGGAGCAGGGCCCGCCGGATCAGATATTGGTCGATCCGCAGGATCCCCGTACCCGGGAGTTCCTGCGCAAAGTACTTAAATAGCTCTCTCTTTGGCGGCCTGGCCGCCTTTTTTCTTGAGGGATCCTTGTTTAACCCCGGGTTGCCAGTATAATTCGGGGCCCTTGATCCTCCGGATCCTGCCAGATTATCCCGCTCGGTCGACGAACGGGGCGAGATGGAAAGGAACGGCGGATTGACGAGAAGCTGAACTCTGTTTAGAATTCGGCCTCTTTTGCTAGTCGTCACACGCTATAGCTGGCGCGTCGGCTAAGTGTGACAATCAAAACTGTACAGAAATACGGAATCGAATCATGAAACGTACTTTTCAACCGTCCAACCTGAAGCGCAAGCGCTCTCACGGTTTCCGCGCTCGCATGGCTACTGCCAACGGCCGCAAAGTTCTGGCCGCTCGTCGTGCCAAGGGTCGTGCCCGCCTGGTAGTCTAATGCCTACCCAGCACACCTTCTCTCGGGAGTTACGTCTGTTAACTCCCGAACACTTCAAACGCGTTTTCGCCGAGCCTGTCCGGGCCGCTTCTCCGCAAATTACGCTTCTTGCTTGCCCCAACTCCCTCGAACACCCCCGTCTTGGCCTCGCCGTGCCCAAAAAGGCGCTCAAGCGTGCCGTCTGGCGCAACCGTGTAAAACGAGTGGTTCGGGAAAGTTTTCGCCTCAATCAAGCCAATCTGCCCGCTATCGACATCGTCGTGATCGCCAAGGGTGGCGTGAAGGAGATGGACAACGAAGCGCTGTTCAAGTTACTGGAAAAGCTATGGCGCACTCTGTCACGCCGTTGCAATGGGTAGCAATCAAACTGATACGCCTGTATCAGCTAATCATTAGTCCCCTGCTCGGGCCGCGCTGCCGTTTCACCCCGACTTGTTCCCAATTTGCGATAGAAGCAATCCGACTTCACGGTTTCATAAAAGGCGTTTGGTTAGCCAGCAAACGTCTATTAAAATGCCATCCCTTATCCGAGGGTGGTTATGACCCGGTTCCGCAACCAAAGCGAAGAAACTGAAGACTATGGAATCACAACGCAATTTACTCCTGATCGGTTTGCTGTTCGTGAGCTTCTTGCTCTGGCAACAGTGGGAGTCCGACAAGGCTCCGAAGCCGGCCCCGACTACCGTGGCCCAAACCGAACATTTCGTACCTGAAGCCGGTCAGACCGGTGATATTCCTCAGGTTTCCGAGCAAGCAAATGGTAACGCCGCGCGCAAGCTGATCACCGTCTCCTCCGACGTGCTCAAATTGACCCTGGACACCCAGGGCGGTGACATCGTCTCTGCCGAACTGCTGGCCCACAAGCTGGAAGAAGGCAAGGAACAGCCGTTCACCCTGCTGACCAGCCAGCCTGCCCACCTCTATGTGGCCCAGAGCGGTCTGGTCGGTCGCGATGGTCCGGACAGCCAGGCCCAGGGTCGTCCCACCTATGAAGCCGCCCAGACCAGCTATCAGCTGGCCGATGGTCAGGATCAAGTCGTCGTTCCGATGACCTGGACCGACAGCAAGGGCGTGGTCTTCACCAAGGAGTTCGTGCTCAAGCGCGGTGATTACGCCGTGGGCGTCGACTACAAGATCGACAACAAGTCTGCCGAGCCGGTCCAGGTACAGTTCTACGGTCAGCTGAAGCAGACCATGACCACGCCGAAGGATCAGGAAGGTCATGCCATGGTGGCCAGTGCCTACCGTGGTGGTGCCTTCTCCAGCGAAGACTCCCGCTACAAGAAGTACACCTTTGACGAGATGAAGGATGCCGACCTGAACAAGACCACCCAGGGTGGTTGGGTCGCCATGCTGCAGCACTACTTCGTCTCTGCCTGGGCCCCGAATGCCAACGACACCAACAGCTTCTACAGCCGCGTGATCCCGGGCAAGGACCAGGCCATCATCGGCTACAAGGCGCCGCTGGTTGACGTCGCTGCCGGCCAGCAGGCCGAAGTGAGCGGCAAGCTGTGGATCGGTCCCAAGCTGCAGGATCAGATGGCCAAGGTGGCAAACCACCTGGATCTGACTGTCGACTACGGCTGGCTCTGGTTCATCGCCCAACCGCTGCACTGGCTGCTGACCGTGTTCCACGGTTTCGTCCAGAACTGGGGTCTGGCCATCATCATGCTGACCCTGCTGGTGCGCGGCATCATGTTCCCGCTGACCAAGGCCCAGTACACCTCCATGGCCAAGATGCGCATGCTCCAGCCCAAGCTGGCTGCGCTCAAGGAACGCTTCGGTGACGATCGCCAGAAGATGTCCCAGGGCATGATGGAGCTGTACAAAAAGGAGAAGGTCAACCCGCTGGGCGGCTGCCTGCCCATCCTGGTACAGATGCCCATCTTCATCGCCCTCTACTGGGCACTGATGGAGTCTGTCGAGCTGCGCCACGCGCCGTTCGCCCTGTGGATCACCGACCTGTCGGTGAAGGACCCCTTCTTCGTGCTGCCGATCCTCATGGGTGCCTCCATGTGGTATCTGCAGAAGATGAGCCCGACCACCATCACGGACCCGATGCAGCAGAAGGTGATGCAGTTCATGCCGATCATCTTCACCTTCATGTTCCTCTGGTTCCCGGCAGGTCTGACTCTGTACTGGCTGGTGAGCAACGTCATCTCCATCATCCAGCAGACCATCATCTATCGTCAGCTGGAGAAGAAAGGCCTGCACTCACGCAACTGATGCGCAGCCCATCTTTCCTGATGACAAAAGAGGCGGCCTTCGGGCCGCCTTTTTTATTACAATGTCCCCCACCCTCTTACTCATTCAGCCAACCAGCGAGTCAAGCAAGATGACAACAGATACCATCGTGGCCCAGGCCACCGCCCCCGGCCGTGGCGGCGTCGGCATAGTCCGCGTCTCCGGCCCTGCCGCCGAGCGGGTCGCCGAGATAGTGCTCGGCAAGCTCCCAAGGGTGCGTTATGCCGAATATCTGCCGTTCAGGGACGAGCAGGGCCAGGCGCTGGATCAGGGCATCGCCCTGCTGTTCAAGGCCCCCAACAGCTTCACCGGCGAAGACGTGCTGGAGCTGCAGGGCCATGGCGGCCCCGTCATTCTCGACATGCTGATCCGCCGCATCCTGCAGATCGACGGCATCCGCCCCGCCCGCCCGGGCGAGTTCAGCGAGCGCGCCTTCCTCAACGACAAGCTGGATCTGGCCCAGGCCGAGGCCATCGCCGATCTCATCGAAGCCTCCAGCGAGCAGGCCGCCCGCAGCGCCATGCACTCCCTACAGGGGCAGTTCTCCGGCAAGGTGCAACAGCTGGTGGAGAGCCTCACCCGGCTGCGCATCTATGTGGAAGCGGCCATCGACTTCCCGGATGAAGAGATCGACTTTCTCTCCGACGGCAAGGTGGCGGGTGACCTCTACGCCATCATGTCCGAGCTGGATGACGTACGCGGCGAGGCCAAGCAGGGTGCCCTGCTGCGAGAGGGGATGAAGGTGGTGATCGCCGGTCGTCCCAACGCCGGCAAATCGAGCCTGCTCAACGCCCTTGCAGGCCGCGAGTCCGCCATCGTCACCGAGATCGCCGGCACCACCCGCGACGTGCTGCGCGAGCACATCCATCTGGATGGCATGCCGCTGCACATCATCGACACCGCGGGCCTGCGCGATACCCAGGACAAGGTGGAACAGATCGGCATCGAGCGCGCCTGGGCCGAGATCGAACAGGCCGACCGGGTGCTGTTTATGGTGGACGGCACCACCACGGACGCCGTCGACCCCCACGATATCTGGCCGGAATTCGTTGATCGGTTGCCAAAAAACATCGGCCTCACCGTGGTGCGCAACAAGGCGGACCTGACCGGCGAGGATCTGGCACCGAGCCAGGAGCAGGGCCACGCCGTCTATCGCATCTCCGCCAAGACCGAGCTGGGGCTGCCCGCCCTGCGCGAGCACCTCAAGGCCTGCATGGGCTTCCAGGGCAATACAGAGGGGGGCTTCATGGCCCGCCGCCGCCACCTGGACGCACTGGAGCGCGCCGCCGAGCGGCTGCTGGTAGCCAGGGAGCAGCTTGAGGTCTATGTGGCTGGCGAACTGGTGGCCGAGGAGCTTCGCCTGGCCCAGGAGTCCCTGTCCGAGATCACCGGCGAGTTCAGCTCCGACGATCTGCTGGGCCGCATCTTCTCCAGCTTCTGCATCGGCAAGTAAGTCCGCAGGGCAGGCAATGAAAAGCCCGGGTTCATCCCGGGCTTTTTTGTGCGCTTTTCATCCACCGACCTAGAGGCGGCGCAGGCACCACATGAAGTAAGCACCCCCTAACAGGGTGGAGACCAGACCGACGGGCACCTCCTGGGGAAAGAGGATCTGCTGGCCGATCCAGTCCGCCGACACCATCAGCAAAGCACCACAGCCTGCGGCGCCGAGCAGGTGCCAGCGCGCCCTCACCAGCCCCATCAATCTGGCCAGGTGCGGCGCCAGCAGACCGGCAAAGGAGAGCGGGCCTATCACCATGGTGGCACTGGCGGTGAGCACGGCCACCAGCAGCAGGATGGTGAGCTGGGCACGGCCGAGATGGATCCCCAGAGCCGTCGCTACCGCCGGCCCCATGGGCATGAGATCGAGCCAGCGGCTCACCAGCAGGCAGGCTGCCAGCATCAGCAGCGCCAACACCACCAGGGCAAGGGCCACCGGCTGGGTGACGTAATAGGTGGAGCCGGACATCCAGGAGAGCAGTTGCTGCACCCGCAGGTCGCCGTTGGCCAGGGCGATGGCCTGCAACGGCTCGAACAGCGCCGTGATGGCGATGCCAGACAGCAGTATCCGCTCCGGCTGGAAGCCGTTGCGCCGGTTGATAAGCACCAGCAGCAACAGGCAGGCGAAGGCGCCCACCAGCCCCCCTAGCAGCATCATGGGCAGCGGCAAGGCGGGCAGCAACAGGGCCGCCGCAATCACCCCCATGAAGGTGCCACCGCTCACCCCCAGCAGCTCGGGGCTCGCCATGGGGTTGTTGCTGACTCGCTGCAACAGGGTGCCAGCCAGCGCCAGCAACACGCCTGCGGCACCCGCAGCCAGCGTGCGCGGCAAGCGCCACTCCAGTTGGGCCTGCCACCGCAGCCAGCTCGGCCAACCCCAGCCGTCCATCCCCTGCCCAAACAACAGGGAGGCGATCACCGCCGCAGCCAGCCCCAACACCATCAGGCCAACAAGGCGAGTCGGCGCCGGATGGCGGGCCAACTGCAGGGAGGAGTTCGCCTTAGGCGCACTCTGCTTGATGCCAAGACGCGGGATCAGCCAGAGCAGCAGCGGCGCCCCCAACAGGGCCGTCATGGCGCCGGTCGGGATCAGCACAGGCCAGAACCGGCTCAGGGTCTGCAGCAGCAGATCGGTGGCCGCCAGCAACAGGGCGCCGAGGATGGGTGCCCACAGCAGCCGCTGGGCCAGTTTTCTGACCCCCAGCAGCCGCACCATGGCGGGCGCCGCCAGCCCGATAAAACCGATCAGCCCCACCACGCTCACCACGCAGGCGGTGATGAAGACCGCGAGGCCGAGGCCGGCGAATCTCAGGTGCTTGAGAGAGACCCCCAGGCTGCGAGCGCTGGCATCGTCCAGCTCCAGCACTGCCAGCGGGCGCACCAGCACCACCGCCAGCATCGCGGCCAGCAGCAACCGTGGCAGCAGATAGCCGACGCCGCTCCAGCTGTTCTGTGCCAGAGATCCGCTCCCCCACACCAGCAGCCCTTTGAGCTCCTCCTGGAAGAACAGCAGCAATCCCATGCTGATGGCGGCCAGATAGAGGTTGATCACCAGCCCTGCAAAGACGATGACCACGGGATTGAGCTGGCGGCGCCAGGCCAGGGCGAAGACCAGCCCCATGGCCAGGCTTCCCCCGGCCATGGCGACCCACTCCCGCCCGATCAGCAGCCAGGAGGGGGCGAGCAGGGTCACCATCATCAGTGCCAGCTGGGCGCCGGAGGCCACCCCCAAGGTGGTGGGCGAGGCCAGGGGATTGCGCAGCACCTGCTGCATCAGGGTACCGGCGAGCCCGAGGGCGGCACCGGCCAGCAGACAGATGGCAAGGCGCGGCAGCCAGCTGAAATGGACCACCGCCTGGCGGGCATCGTCCAGCTCGGGGGAGAACAGGGCCTGCCACCAGAGCGCCCCCGGCAGTTGACGCGCCAGCTCGGCGCAAGCCAGCCCCAGTGTCAGCACCAACAGGCAGAGACCCGGGCGCAGCAGGGGCGAAGAAAGAGAAGAGCTCATTGATTTGATCCCCCGGTTGCTCTGTGGACAGCCTGCTCCCGCAAGGCACCGTCCAGCAGGGTGGCGAAGCGGCGGGCCGCCAATATGCCACCAAAACTCCATGTCGCAGGCAGATGGATCACCGGATTGTTCTGTACCAGCGGGAGATGCTGCCACAATCCAGGCTCCTGAAGTTTTTCACCAACTCCTACGGGCACGGGGTCCACCACCACCAGCCTGGCATCCGGCATCCCGAGAAACTGCTCCAGGCTCGCGACCGAGAATCCCCAGGCATTGGTCTCTCCCTGCCAGGCGTTGCGAAGGCCGAGGCGCTGCATCACTGCCTCGAACAGGCTGCCACGGCCAAACACCCGCACATGGCGCTCATCGATGAATTGCACCACCAGCAAAGGGGGCAGATCGGCGGGCTGCGCCGCCTGCATCTGTTCCAGATCCAGCTCCAGCGCGGCGAGCTGGCGTTCGGCCTCGGTCTCTTTGTTGACCAGGGCGGCTATGGTCAGGGTCGCTTCCCGCAGTCGCAGCCACAGATCGGTGCCCGGTTCATACAGGGCGATGGAGTGCACCGGCGCGATGCGGGAGAGGGTCGGCGCCAGGGGGGCCGCCAGCGGCGAGATGAGAATAAGATCCGGTTTGAGCTCCGCCAACAGTTCCCGGTTGGGCTGGGCACGCAGCCCGATATCGATCACCCCGGCAGGAAGCTGGGGTTCACCGACCCAGGCGCGATAGGGGGCCACATCCCCCACCGCCATCGGGGTGACCCCCAGAGCCAGCAGGGTCTCGGCTATGGTCCAGTCCACTGTGGCGATGCGGGGCGTGGCGCTGGTGGCGGTGACAAGCTGCCCGGCCTCCCCTGCCAGGGGCAGCAGCAGACTGAGCAGACAGGGCGCCATCTTCAATAAACGGTTCAAGAGCGGCCCCCGGTCAGACGATGGCGATGGCGTGGTCATGGGCCGGATGGCGAATGACCTCCATGGGGATGCCATAGATGGCGTTCAGGGTCTCCCCTGTCATGATCTGTTCGGGCTCGCCGTGGGTCAGCAGACGGCCGGAGTGCAGCGCCACCAGCCGATCGCAGAAGCGGGAGGCCATGTTGATGTCGTGAATGACGATGATGACCCCGAGGTTGAGCTGGCGGCTGAGCTGCTTGACGAGCGTGAGCACCTCCACCTGATGGGCCACGTCCAGGGCGGCCAGTGGCTCGTCCAACAGGATGAAACGGCTCTCCTGAGCCAGCAGCATGGCGAGCCAGACTCGTCCCCGCTCACCGCCGGAGAGGGTATCCACCAGCCGATCGGCAAAGCGTTCGGTGTGGGTCAGGGCGATGGCCCGCTCTACCTGACGGTGATCTTCCGCTCCCATCCGGCCCAGCAGGCCGCGCCAGGGGTAGCGCCCCATCTCCACCAGCTCGCGGCCGAGCAGGTTTTCGGCACTCGGCAGGTGCTGGGGCAGATAGGCCACCTGACGGGCAAACTCCCGGTTGCCCCAGGCAGACAACGGCTGGTCATCGAACAGGATCTCCCCGCCGCTGTGGGGTTGCTGGCGCGCCAGCAGCTTGATCAGGGTCGATTTTCCCGACCCGTTGTGGCCGATGAGGCCATAGACCCGACCTTGCTCGAAGCGAAGGCTGGTGGGGTGCAGCAGCGTGCGGTCATTGACCGCGAAGCTGGCGGATTTCATCTCGAACATAAGCAATTCCTGTGCTGGCTTGCTGCCAGTCTCATCGGTGCCAGCATCAGGCCGGCACCTTGCCATCCAGATGGGCGACCGCATCCCGGCTCACCTGCTCGCGCTGCTCGCCGGTCAGTTCGGTGAGGCGGCCCTGGCGCATCTCCAGCAGGCGATCGGCCAGAGAGAAGTAGTGATCGTCGTGGCTGATGGCGATCACCGTCTTGCCCATCTCCTTGAGACGCGGCAACAGCACCTGATAGAAGATGCGGCGGAACTGGGGATCCTGATCCGCGGCCCACTCGTCGAACAGCATCACCTCCCGCTGCTCTGCCAGGGCCAGCAGCAGGGCGACCCGCTTGCGCTGGCCCTGGGAGAGGTCGATATCGGCGATGAAGCCATCCTCGATGGCAAGCTTGCTGCCCATCTGCAACCGCTCAAGCCACTCGGCGACCAGCGCCTCTTTCGGCTCGGGCCCCAGCAAATGCTGGAACAGGTGGTAGTCTGTGAAGATGGCGGAGAAGAGCCCCAGATAGCCGTTGCGATCGGTGACCGGCTCCCCATCCAGCAGGATCCGGCCAGAGACCGGTTGATAGAGCCCGGTCAGCAGCATGGCCAGGGTCGACTTGCCGGAGCCATTGCCACCGATGAGGAATATCTGCTCCCCCCGCTCGATCACCAGATTGATGGGGCCCACGGAGAAACCGCCCTCCCCCTGGTAGTGAAAGCTCACCTGCTCCAGCTCGATGCGCTGCCAGGGGCGAGACGCAGGCGGCAACGGGAACGCCTCGTCCGGCTCCGCCAGATTGAGGGCAGCTATCTTGTCGAATGCCACCTGGGCGGCGATCAGGGTCGGCAAGGCTCCGATCCCTTGTAGCAAGGGAGTGCGCAGGAACAACAGGGTCAGGGCGAAGGTGGCGGCCACATTGGTGTTGGCCCAGCCCAGCCCGTTGGCCAGGAAGAAGACCAGGCCGATGGCACCCAGCATCATGATATTCGACCAGTTCACCGCGCTCAGGTGGTAGGTATCGGCGCGGATGATCTGCTCCCGGTAGTCCCGGGCATTCTGCTCATAGAGCTGGTGGTAGACGAAGTGGGCACGCTCGCGGTTGAGCGCCAGCTCCTTGCTCCCGGCGATGATGGACTGGTAGTTCTGGTAGAGCCTGTCTTCGGCCTGGCGCATGTGCGCCAGGTGGCGATAGACCCGATTCACCAGCAGCCAGCCCACCACCATGGTCACGGTGACCCAGAGGGCGGTAACACCGAGCAAGGCGGGAGAGAGCAGGCCAAGGTAGATGATGGAGCCCAGGGTGAGCACCAGACCCTGTACCAGTTCCGGCAGGCGCACGAAGGCGATGGTGATCTGACCGATGTCGCTGGAAAGGGAGGCCAGGAGCGGCCCCTGCCCTATTTGACGCAGACGGGCGACGTCGGTATCCAGCAGTTGCTTGAGCAGGCGGCCACGCAACCGGTAGACGAAATGGTGACCCAGGGTGGTCAGGGCCAGCTGGGATCCGAGCGTGATCACCAGCAGCAGCAAGACAAGGCCGACAAGCTGACCCAGGATCGGCAGCGGATCCCCGACTGATTCGATAAGTGATTGATTGATGAAGGCAATGACGCCTATCCCGCTGACAGCACTCAGCAGGCTGAGCAGGGTAATGGCGATGAAGGGCCAACGGTATTGGCGATAAACCAGTGACAAGAGTTCCATGACAGGCCTGTAGATGAATGGAAGGAGGGCGGGAGCCTTCGCCCCCGCCCAGCCTGTCGCTTACCAGCGGTAGTTGACGGTGCCGACTATGCTGCGCGGCTCGCCGTAGTAGCAGTAGTAGTCGCAGCTCGCCACATAGGTGTCGTTCAGCAGGTTGTTGACGTTGATCTGGGCACGCCAGTTCTTGGCAAAGTCATACCCGATCATCGCATCCCATACGGTGTGTGCCGGTACCTGGGCGGAACCATAGATGGGGGTGTAGTCCGCATTCACCGCGCCGATGCCGACGCTGGAACCCACATAGCGCACGCCGGAACCCAGCTCAAGACCGGATACCGGGCCCTGCTGCACCTTGTAGTTGCCCCAGAAGGAGGCCTGGTGGCGCGGGATCAGGCTCGCACGACGATCGCCGTTACCGGTGTCGTTGGTCTTGGCATCGGTATAGGTATAGGCAGCGGTCAGGCGCAACGCCTCGGTGGCCTGCACGCTCCCCTCCAGTTCGACCCCCTGGGAGGTCACTTCACCGGCCTGGGTCTGCTGGCCGGAGCCGGTAGAGACCAGGGAGTTGGTCTGCTCCAGATCGAACAGCGCCAGGTTGATGTAGCCATCGAGGAAGCTGGGTGCGTACTTGACCCCGGTCTCGTAGAGCTTGCCTTCCAGCGGCTTGTAGGAATTGCCGGTGTTGGGGTCTATCCCCGGCAGCACTTCGAAGGATTCCGCATAGGCGAAGTAAGGGGAGAGACCGTTATCGGCCAGGTACATCAGGCTGCCGGAGAGAGAGAGGTTGTCGTCGTACTGTTTCTCGTTCTTGCTCTTGGCTTCGCTGATGTTGTGGGTTTCCACGTAGTCGAAACGACCGCCCGCGGTCAGCAGCCAGCGATCATCCCAGCGGATCTGGTGCTGGGCATAGAGGCCGCTCTGGCCCTTGGTGCTCTTCTGGTGGGTCGCGGTGGATTCATCAAAACCGGGGAAACCGCTGTAATCCGGGTTCATGGTGTTGATGGCGCCCATGCCATAGTTGTCGGCTTCCTGGCCTTCATTCACATGGCGCTGCAGATCCACCCCCAGCAGCAGGGTCTGCTCCGTGCTGTCGGTGTTCCAGTAGCCCACCATCTGATTGTCCATGGTGGCGCTCTTGGTATCCCCATCCCGGTAGACCAGGCCGCGGTAGGCGGTGGTGCCTTCATAGGTCGGGAAGATGTAGGTCTGGCGCAGCAGCAGATCGTTGTAGTTGAAGCGAACGTTCTGCTTGAACTCCCAGGTCTGGTTGAGCTGGTGGGCCAGCTCGTACCCGGCGGAGATCTGGGTATTGCGATTGCGATCGTAATCCGGCTGGCTCAGGTTGGTGGAGGGATCGATCTGGCCTCCGGAGGTATTCAGGGTGCCGTAAACCGGGAAGAAGCCGTTGGTCGGCACCCCTTCATCGTGCTTGAAGCTGGAAAGCAGCGTCAGCGTGGTGCGATCAGAAATATCCAGGGTCACGCTCGGCGCCAGATAGGCGCGCTCGTTGTAGGTGCCATCCAGCACGCCGTCCCGCTCGTTGTAGAGGGCCACCAGACGATACCGGCTGTTGTCGGTAAGGGTGTCGGAGACATCCACCCCGACCTGGCGCAGATCCCGGTTGCCCAGTTGCAGGTTCACCAGTCCCTGCGGGGTAGCGGTCGGACGCTTGCTGATGGCGTTGATGACGCCTCCGGGAGGGGCTTCGCCATACAGAATGGAGGCCGGGCCTTTGAGCACTTCCACGCTCTCAAGGCCGAAGGGCTCCGGGGTCCAGACATAGTAACCGGTGCTGAAAAGACGGTTGCCATCCAGGTAAGAAGCCGCATCGAAGCCGCGCACCTTGAACCAGTCCGCATCCGTGTCCGAACCATAGGACTGGGACAGGACGCCGGAGCGATAGCGCAGGGACTCGTCTAGCTTGAGTACGGCATGCTGGTCCAGCTCTTCGCGATTGACCACGGAAACGGCACGGGGGGTCTCTGCCATGGGGACCTCGACCTTCATGGCGGTCCCGGTCACGACCATGGTTTCGCCCGCCTTGGGCAACTCTTTATCCGCCTGTTCCACCGCCAACACGGGCAGGGACGCCAGCAGACAGGAGAGCGGCAGCAGCTGTGCGCCTCTCTTTCGCATCACGGCATTCGGGGTATTTTTTTGCGCAATCATATAAGTGTCTCAAATATCAATAAGTTATGTTTGATTTCTTATTATGGGTGCCCAATTGGACCGGTCAGCCCGGCGCCTCAGGCGAATAAAGCAGCGCCATGCTACTACAGGTGCCGTGATCGAATCGATTCAATAATTGCTAATCATTTGCATCTGCATTGTTAATTGATATTTTAAAGTGTCGTTTGACAACGAAAGGTGCGATGAGGTCACAACAGGCGGAAAGAAGGCAGCATGACGGCCACGAGACCGGTTTTGGCTGCAAAAAAGTGGACAGGATCCTTATCCCCAAGCTTTATCCATATTTATCCACATGCTTTGGCGGTAAGATCCCCGCTCTTCACTTTTTCGATGACATCAGGATCCATTCCATGGCCAAACTCAACCTCGTCGTCGGCTCCATGCTGGGGGCCTCCGAATATGTCGCAGATCATGTGGTCGGCCTGCTTGAACAGGCGGGCCACCAGGCGGAGATCCACAACCCCGCCAGCCTGGCCAGGATCCTGACCGAGCCAGAAGCCATCGTGTTGGTGGTCACTTCCACCCATGGTGCGGGGGATGTACCCGACAATCTGCAGCCCTTTGCCCGGGATCTTGCCGAGCAGCAGCCGGATCTCGCCGCCTTCAAGTACGGAGTGATCGCCCTGGGGGATCGCAGTTATGACACCTTCTGCCAGGGCGGCAAGACGCTGGATCGGCTGCTGGCCGGGTGCGGTGCCAGCCGACTGGGGGATCTCCTGGAAATAGACGTGACCCAGCACGAGATCCCCGAAGATGCCGCAGAAACCTGGATCCACGACTGGATGACCTTGATCGGCTGATCAGGGCCAGGGAGATCCGGTCACGACCCCCGATCTCCCTGGTTATCCCCAGATCCCTATCCACCAGGTTATTAACAGAGGGATCCGGATAAGTTTTTCCCGAGAGCTCCCCACATGAGCTCGGATAATTGTGTATAACTTAGGTGCTAAGCTCTGCAAAACCTATAGTTATTCATGTATTAGATCTTACCGACCATGTGTCTGTGCATAAAAACCCATGTTATCCCCCCGCTCGCCCCCTCTGGATCCAAGCTTTTCCACAAGCAGCGATCGACCTTAACCGAATGATCTTTATGATCAAAAATGCCTTATCAACAGAAGTCGCGGATCCTAATAAAAGATCCAATAAAAGATCGATCTAAAGATCCTTAAGATCTATTTAACCGATCCCTGATCCATACTGATCCTGAAGTAGACGTTCCCCTCCGGATGCTAAACAGATAGAATGATCCGCCCTTCAGACCAGGCAAACAAAGATCTTCAGGCGTGCAGATCAAGGTGATCCCCAATGCAATACCATGAACAATTTGATGTGATCGTCGTCGGTGGCGGTCATGCAGGAACCGAAGCAGCAACAGCGGCAGCCCGCATGGGTCTCAATACCCTGTTGCTCACCCACAACATAGATACGCTGGGGCATATGTCCTGCAATCCGGCGATCGGCGGGATCGGCAAGGGACACCTGGTCAAGGAAGTCGACGCCCTTGGCGGGATCATGGCGCAGGCCATCGATCTCGGCGGGATCCAGTTCCGCACGCTCAACTCTTCCAAGGGCCCTGCGGTGCGGGCTACTCGTGCCCAGGCGGATCGCCTGCTGTACAAGGCTGTGGTGCGTCAGACCCTGGAGAACTACCCGAACCTGAAGATCTTCCAGCAGGCCTGCGACGATCTGGTCATGGACGGGGATCGCGTCGCCGGGGTCGTTACCCAGAGCGGGATCCGCATCAGCGGCAAGACGGTCGTACTGACCGTTGGCACCTTCCTCAATGGTCTGATCCACATCGGCATGGAGAACTACAAAGGGGGCCGCGCCGGGGATCCTCCCTCAATTGCCCTCGCCCAGCGCCTGCGTGAAATGCCGCTGCGCATCGATCGCCTCAAAACGGGCACGCCACCACGCATCGATGCACGCACCGTCGATTTTTCCGTGATGCAGCAGCAACATGGTGACGATCCTCGCCCGGTCTTCTCCTTCATTGGCAACGCCAGCCAGCATCCGCGCCAGATGCCTTGCTACGTGACCCATACCAATGAGCAGACCCACGAGGTGATCCGCAACAACCTGGATCGCAGCCCCATGTACGCCGGGGTGATCGAGGGGATAGGCCCGCGCTACTGTCCGTCGATCGAGGACAAGATCACCCGCTTTGCCGACAAGACGGCGCACCAGATCTTTGTGGAACCGGAAGGCCTGACCACCCACGAGCTCTACCCGAACGGGATCTCCACCAGCCTGCCGTTCGACGTGCAGGTGCAGATCGTCCGCTCGATCCGTGGCTTCGAGAATGCCCATATCACTCGCCCTGGCTACGCCATCGAGTACGATTTCTTCGATCCGCGGGATCTCAAGGCCAACATGGAGAGCAAGTGCATCGAGAACCTCTTCTTCGCCGGCCAGATCAACGGCACCACCGGCTATGAAGAGGCCGCTGCCCAGGGCCTGATGGCCGGTCTGAACGCGGGCTTGCGCGCCCAGGGCAAGGAAGCCTGGCACCCACGCCGGGATCAGGCCTACATGGGCGTGATGATGGACGATCTCTCCACACTGGGGACCCGCGAACCCTATCGCATGTTCACCAGCCGTGCCGAATATCGCCTGCTGCTGCGGGAAGACAATGCGGATCTGCGCCTGACCGCCATCGGCCGCGAGCTGGGTCTGGTGGATGATCATCGCTGGAGCCTGTTCAATGCCAAGGTGGAACAGGTGGAGCAGGAACGTCAGCGCATGCGCTCGACCTGGATCCACCCGCAGCATCCGTCTCTGGAGGCCGTCAACGCCCTGGTCAACACTCCCCTGACCCGGGAGCAGAGCCTGGAAGAGCTGCTGCGTCGCCCCGAGGTGACCTACGATGCCCTGATGGCCATCGAGGGTGTGGGGCCTGCATTGACCGATGCGGCTGCCGCGGATCAGGTGGAGATCCAGATCAAGTACGCCGGTTATATCGAGCGTCAGCACGACGAGGTGGAGAAACAGTTGCGCAACGAAAACACCCTGCTGCCGCTGGATATGAACTACCGCGACGTGAACGGTCTCTCCAACGAGGTGATCGCCAAGCTCAACGATGCCAAGCCAGAGACCATAGGTCAGGCGTCTCGCATCTCCGGCATCACCCCTGCCGCCATCTCCATCTTGCTGGTGCACCTGAAGAAACACGGCCTGCTGCGTAAAACCGCCTGAGGAATTCCCCGTTGGACAACATGCTGCAAAGATTGAACGGCCTGCTCATGCAGGCCGGAATTGTTATCACCGAAACCCAGAAGACCCAGTTGGTGCAGTTGGTCGAGTTGCTGCACAAGTGGAACAAGGCTTACAATCTCACCTCGGTGCGAGATCCGGACGCCATGTTGGTCAAGCATATCCTCGACAGCCTGGTGGTGAGTCCTCACCTGCACGGTGAACGCTTCATCGATGTGGGAACGGGTCCGGGTCTGCCCGGACTGCCGCTGGCCATCATCAATCCGGACAAACAGTTCGTGCTGCTCGACAGCCTGGGCAAGCGGATCAACTTCATCCGCCAGGTGATCCTGGAGCTGGGGTTGACCAATGTGACCCCCGTCAAATCCCGGGTGGAGGAGTATCAACCCGAGACCGGATTTGATGGTGTACTGAGCCGGGCTTTCGCCTCCCTGGAGGACATGCTGAGCTGGTGTCATCATCTGCCGTCACCCGAGGGCAGCTTCCTGGCGCTCAAGGGACAATACCCCGAGCAGGAGCTGGCACAGTTGCCTGACAGCATTCGTCTGGTTGCCACCCACAAGCTGGTGGTGCCGGAACTGGAAGGCGAACGCCATCTGCTGGAGTTTAAAGCCATCCAGCCCGAATAGGGCCGCCGCATTCATTTAGGGGACAGTGTGGGAAAAGTCATTGCCATAGCCAACCAGAAGGGTGGAGTGGGTAAAACCACCACCTGTGTGAATCTGGCCGCCTCCATGGCCGCTACCCGGCGCAAGGTGCTGGTGATCGATCTGGATCCGCAGGGCAATGCCACCATGGGCAGTGGCGTCGACAAGTACGATGTCGAACGCACTGCCTATGAACTGCTGATCGAAGATGCCCCCATCGGCGAGGTGATCATCCCCGAAACCTCGGGAGGCTATCACCTGATCGCCGCCAATGCCGACGTGACCGCGGCAGAAATCCGCCTGATGGAGTTTTTTGCCCGCGAGATCCGCCTGCGCAACGCCCTGGCCTCGGTCAGGGACAAGTACGACTACGTCTTCATCGACTGCCCGCCTTCTCTCAACATGCTGACGGTGAACGCCATGGCCGCCGCCGACTCCGTGCTGGTGCCCATGCAGTGCGAATACTATGCGCTGGAAGGGCTGACCGCCCTGGTGGACACCATCAGCAAGCTGGCAGCCGTGGTCAATCCGGAGCTGAAGATCGAAGGGGTGCTGCGCACCATGTTCGATCATCGCAACCGGCTGGCCAATGATGTGTCCGATCAGCTGAAACAGCATTTCGGGGACAAGGTCTATCGCACCATCATTCCCCGCAACGTAAGACTGGCGGAGGCGCCGAGCTTTGGCGCGCCAGCCATGCACTATGACAAATCATCGGTGGGGGCCAAGGCCTATCTGGCCCTGGCTGGCGAGATCCTGCGCCGCCAGGAGCAGGAGTCCCAGCCGCTCACCGCAGATCGAGAGAGCATATGACGCCGAAGAAACGTGGGCTGGGCAAGGGGCTGGACGCCCTGCTCAGCACCAGCACGGCCGCCCGCCAGAAACAGGTGATGAGCGACCAGCGCACCGAACAGGCCATGGCCCCGACCAATCAGGGGGAATTGCGCAAGCTGCCGGTGGAGTGGCTGCAGTCCGGCAAATACCAACCGCGCAAGGATATGTCCCAGGATGCGCTGGAGGAGCTGGCCAACTCCATCCGTGCACAAGGGGTGATCCAGCCCATCGTGGTTCGCTCCATCGGTGAAAACCGTTTCGAAATCATTGCTGGTGAACGCCGCTGGCGCGCCTCCCAGCTGGCCCGTCTCGAAGTGGTGCCCTGCCTGGTCAAGGATGTCGCCGACGAGGCGGCCGTCGCCATCGCACTCATCGAGAACATCCAGCGCGAAGACCTCAATGCCATCGAGGAGGCGGTGGCCCTGCAGCGGCTGCTGACCGAGTTCGAGCTGACCCACCAGCAAGTGGCCGAAGCGGTGGGCAAGTCCCGCACGACAGTCACCAACCTGCTGCGCCTGAACCAGCTCAACGAGGATGTGAAGCGCTTCGTGGAGCACGGCGATCTCGACATGGGCCACGCCCGTGCCCTGCTGGCCCTGAGCGGCCAGGCCCAGTCAGAGCTGGCCAAACTGGTGGCCCAGAAGGGGCTGACAGTGCGAGATACCGAGAAGCTGGTGCAAAAAGCACTGGAACCGGCAAAAACCAGGGTTGAACCCGTCCGCGATCCGCAGTTTGGTTATCTCGAGCGCCAGATTTCTGAAAAAATTGGCAATCAGGTGCAACTTCAGCCGGGCAAGAAAGATAGCGGCAAGTTAGTAATAAGTTACGATAACTTGGCAGATTTGGACCGGGTATTGGGCTATTTTGGCCTGTCAGAATCGTGATTTTTACGCTTTTTGTAGTAATAAAACATCCATTACTTTCGATATGAACATAACCTTAATTTCGCGCGGAAAGCCGCAAAAATTAAGGATTTTTGCCATGTTGCAATAGCCGTCTTCACGGGTATAATTTGACCGGCTTTTCGAGCTGTGAACCTGGGGTCTTCGGATCCCGATTTTTTACAGTTCTGTAATGTTCAGGGGTAGGTTGGTGAAGCAGAAAATAGCCTTGGAAGGTTTGACGCTGGCCTTGGCTATGCTCGTTTGTCAGCTGGTCCTGATCCTGGCGATCGCCACCGTCTGGTTTTATCAGGCGGGAGAGTTCGCCGGACAATCCTCTCTCTACGGAGGGGGGATGTACTGGGTTCCTCAAGCCCTGTTCACGCTCTGGGTTCTGCGCCGCAAGGTGACGAAAGAGAGCGTAGGCCTGGTTTTGCGGGACTTTTATGGTGGGGCAGGGATTAAGCTCATTACTACAACAGGACTTTTCGCCCTGCTGTTTGGCGCCGGGATTGAGGTCGACACCGCCTCGTTCTTCGCCACTTATATCCTCGCCCTCGTTGTACAGTGGATAGTTTCATTCACGCTTAACAACCACTATTAGGAAAACTCATGTCTGCAACCGGAGAAGTCCTGACTCCTCAGGGATATATCTCCCACCACCTGACCCACCTGCAGGTAGGGTCCGGGTTCTGGACGGTGAATATCGATTCCATGATATTTTCCGTCGTGCTAGGCGCCCTGTTTATCTGGTTGTTCCGCAAGGTTGCCGTCAAGGCCACCAGCGGTGTGCCCGGTAAGCTGCAGTGCTTTGTGGAGATGCTGGTCGAGTTTGTGAATGGTAACGTCAAGGACATCTTTCATGGTCGCAACAAGGTCATCGCACCTTTGGCCCTGACGGTGTTCGTGTGGATCTTCCTGATGAACTTCATGGACCTGATCCCCGTTGACTTTATCCCTCACGCTGCACAGTTGATGGGTGTTCCCTATCTGCGTGTGGTTCCCTCTGCTGACGTTAACATCACCATGTCCATGGCTTTGGGCGTGTTCTTCTTGATCCTGTACTACAGCATCAAGGTCAAGGGTATCAGCGGGTTCGTGAAGGAGCTGACGCTTCAGCCTTTCAATCACCCTGCTGCCATCCCGGTTAACTTCATCCTTGAAACCGTCACGTTGATTTCCAAGCCTGTTTCATTGGGTCTGCGACTGTTCGGCAACATGTATGCTGGCGAACTGATCTTCATCCTGATTGCGGGTTTGTTACCCTGGTGGTCACAGTGGATCCTGTCCGTGCCTTGGGCAATCTTCCACATCCTGATCATCACTTTGCAGGCGTTTATCTTCATGGTTCTGACCATCGTCTATCTGTCGATGGCGCAGGAAGACCATGGTTGATGCAACTCAAATAATCCTTTTTATACAATCAATTACATCTAAATAAATGGAGATCCTCATGGAAAACTTGAACATGGACCTGCTGTACATCGCTGCTGCAATGATGATGGGTCTGGCGGCTATCGGCGCCTCCATCGGTATCGGTATCCTGGGTGGCAAGTTCCTGGAAGGTGCAGCCCGTCAACCTGACCTGATCCCTGTTCTGCGTACCCAGTTCTTCATCGTGATGGGTCTGGTGGATGCGATCCCGATGATCGCCGTTGGTCTGGGTCTGTATGTGATGTTTGCGGTTGCCTAAGTCATTACGACTCACGCAGAACCCATTAACTAACTAAAGAGGACATCGGCTGTGAATATCAACGCCACCCTCCTCGGCCAAGCAGTTGCTTTTTTCATCTTCGTAGTGTTTTGCATGAAGTACGTATGGCCGCCGCTGATGGCTGCCATCGAAGCCCGTCAGAAAGAAATCGCTGACGGCCTCTCTTCTGCAGAGCGTGCCAAGAAAGATCTGGAGCTGGCCAAGGCCAACGCCACCGATCAGCTGAAAGAAGCCAAGCTTCAGGCTGCTGAAATCATCGATCAGGCCAACAAACGCAAGGCCCAGATCATTGATGAGGCCGCTGTCGGAGCCCAAGCTGAGCGGGAGAAAATCCTGGCTCAGGGCCGTGCAGAGATCGAAGCTGAACGTCATCGTGCCAAAGAAGAACTGCGCAAGCAGGTTGCTGCTCTTGCCATCGCGGGTGCAGAGAAGATCCTGGCACGCCAAATCGACCAGGCTGCCAACAGCGACATCGTCGACAAACTGGTAGCAGAACTGTAACGGGAACGGGGCTATGTCTGAACTGACTACAATCGCTCGCCCCTACGCCAAGGCTGCTTTCGAGTTTGCCGTTGAGCACAAGGCGGTTGACCAATGGCTGGAGATGCTCGATTTCGCCGCTCAGGTGGCAGAAAACGAGACCATGCACAGCCTGGTAAACGGCTCCGTTGCTGCCGAAGAACTGGCAAAGCTGTTTGTCGGTGTCTGCGGTGAGCAGCTCAACGAGCACGGTCAGAACCTGATCCGGGTGATGGCCGAGAATGGTCGCTTGGGTGTGCTGCCGGCGGTCGTTGCCGAATTCGTCGCGCTCAAGGCTGAACTGGACAAAGAAGTTCAGGCTGACGTGATTTCGGCGATCGAACTGACCGACCAGCAGAAAGCCAATATTCAGGCTTCTCTGGAACAACGTCTCGCGCGCAAAGTGAAGCTGAATTGCAGCACAGATGCGTCCTTGATGGCCGGGGTGCTCATCAAGGCCGGTGATCTCGTTATCGACGGCACGGTCCGCGGTAAGCTGGATCGCATGGCCGATGCGCTGCAATCTTGATTGGGGTATTAGAGCATGCAACTGAATTCCACTGAAATCGCCGAGCTGATCAAGCAGCGCATTGCGCAGTTTGATGTCAAAAGCGAAGCGCGTAACGAAGGTACCATCGTTTCTGTAAGCGACGGTATCATTCGTATCCACGGTCTGGCCGATGCCATGCAGGGTGAGATGATCGAGCTGCCGGGCAACCGCTTCGCTCTGGCATTGAACCTGGAGCGTGACTCCGTTGGTGCCGTAGTAATGGGTCCCTATGCCGATCTGGCCGAGGGGATGAAGGTAAAGGGTACCGGCCGCATTCTGGAAGTGCCGGTCGGTCGTGGTCTGTTGGGCCGGGTGGTCAACACCCTGGGTCAGCCGATCGACGGTAAGGGTCCGGTAGACAACGACGGCTTCTCGCCGATCGAAGTGATCGCCCCGGGCGTTATCGAGCGTAAGTCTGTTGACCAGCCAGTCCAGACCGGTCTGAAAGCCATCGATGCCATGATCCCTATCGGTCGTGGCCAGCGTGAGCTGATCATCGGTGACCGCCAGGTTGGTAAGACCGCCATCGCCATCGACACCATCATCAACCAGAAAGATTCCGGCATTAAGTGCGTCTACGTTGCGATCGGCCAGAAGGCCTCCACCATCGCCAACGTGGTGCGCAAGCTGGAAGAGCACGGCGCCCTGGCCAACACCATCGTGGTCGTGGCTTCTGCCTCCGAAGCGGCTGCTCTGCAGTACCTGGCTCCCTACGCCGGTTGCTCCATGGGCGAGTACTTCCGTGACCGCGGCGAAGACGCACTGATCATCTATGATGACCTGTCCAAGCAGGCCGTTGCCTATCGCCAGATCTCCCTGCTGCTGCGCCGTCCGCCTGGACGTGAAGCTTACCCGGGTGACGTCTTCTATCTGCACTCCCGTCTGCTGGAGCGTGCTGCTCGCGTCAACGCCGAGTACGTAGAGAAGTTCACCAATGGTGCCGTGAAAGGCCAGACCGGTTCCCTGACCGCCCTGCCGATCATCGAAACCCAGGCCGGTGACGTCTCCGCGTTCGTTCCGACCAACGTGATCTCCATCACCGACGGCCAGATCTTCCTGACCTCCCAGCTGTTCAACTCCGGTATTCGTCCGGCGGTTGACCCGGGTATCTCCGTATCCCGTGTGGGCGGTGCTGCTCAGACCAAGATCGTCAAGAAGCTGTCCGGTGGTATCCGTACCGCGCTGGCCCAGTACCGCGAACTGGCGGCATTTGCCCAGTTCTCTTCCGACCTGGACGATGCCACTCGCAAGCAGCTGGATCACGGTCAGAAAGTCACCGAGCTGATGAAGCAGAAGCAGTACTCTCCGATGAGCGTGGCCCAGCAATCCCTGGTGCTGTTCGCCGCCGAGAAGGGTTATCTCGCCGATGTCGAACTGAGCAAGATCGTCGACTTCGAAGCCGCTCTGCTCTCTTACGCCAATACCCAGCATGCCGAGCTGATGGCTGAAATCAATGCCAAGGCCGACTACAACGACACGATCGTTGGCAAGCTGACTGCGTTGCTGGATGACTTCAAGGCAACCCAGACCTGGTAAGCGTGTGTGGCAGCGCAAGCTGCCACCTGATGGAGAGAAGAGATGGCCGGCGCAAAAGAGATACGTAACAAGATCGGGAGTGTGAAGAACACTCAGAAGATCACCAGCGCTATGGAAATGGTGGCAGCGAGCAAGATGCGCCGTGCGCAGGAACGCATGTCTGCCAGCCGTCCGTACGCTGAAACCATGCGCAAGGTGATCGGCCATATCGCTCAGGGGAACTTGGAATACAAGCACCCCTACCTCATCGAACGTGAGGTGAAGCGAGTGGGTTACATCGTCGTCTCCACCGACCGTGGCCTGTGTGGTGGTCTGAACATCAACCTGTTCAAGGCTGCCCTCAATGATATGAAGCAATGGAGCGCGAAAGGTGCCAAGGTTGACCTGGCATTGATCGGTAACAAGGCCTCCAACTTCTTTGAACGGCACGGCGCCAAGGTGAAAGCCCACGTCTCCGGACTGGGTGACAACCCGAGCGTCAATGACCTGATCGGTTCAGTGAAGGTCATGCTGAAGGCTTACGACAACGGTGAGATTGACAGGCTGTATCTGGTGTACAACAAGTTCGTCAACACCATGGTTCAGCAACCAAAAGTCGATCAACTGCTGCCTTTGCCCGTAACAGAAGACAGCAAGCTCGCCAAGAAGCACCACTGGGACTACCTCTATGAGCCGGATCCCAAGCAACTGCTGGATACCCTGCTGATTCGCTACGTCGAATCCCAGGTCTACCAGGGTGTGGTAGAAAACTTGGCAAGTGAACAGGCAGCCCGAATGGTTGCCATGCAAGCCGCGACTGACAACGCCGGCAACCTGATTAACGATCTGCAACTGGTATACAACAAGGCCCGTCAGGCCAGTATTACCCAGGAGCTCACAGAGATCGTTTCCGGTGCTGCTGCGGTGTAAGGCAAGGGTTATCAAAGGTTTAGAGGATTTGACATGAGTAACGGTTTCATCGTCCAAATCATCGGCGCTGTGGTGGACATCGAGTTCCCGCAGAATGCCGTGCCCCAGGTGTACGATGCACTGAAGGTTGTCAGCGAAGGCCAAGGCCAGGGTCTGGTACTGGAAGTTCAGCAACAGATCGGCGGCGGCGTCGTGCGTTGCATCACCATGGGTTCCTCCGACGGTCTGCGTCGTGGGTTGGAAGTAGTTAACAGCGGCAAGGCCATCCAGGTACCGGTCGGTACCTCGACCCTGGGCCGTATCATGAACGTACTGGGCGACCCCATCGACGAGAAGGGTCCGATCGGCGAAGAAGAGCGTTGGTCCATCCACCGCGAAGCCCCCAGCTACGAAGATCAGTCCAACAGCACCGAGCTGCTGGAGACCGGCATCAAGGTTATCGACCTGGTATGTCCGTTCGCCAAGGGTGGTAAGGTTGGTCTGTTCGGCGGCGCCGGTGTAGGCAAGACCGTCAACATGATGGAGCTGATCCGTAACATCGCGATCGAGCACAGCGGTTACTCCGTGTTCGCCGGTGTAGGTGAGCGTACCCGTGAGGGTAACGACTTCTACCACGAGATGATGGAGTCCAACGTACTGGACAAAGTATCTCTGGTTTACGGTCAGATGAACGAGCCGCCCGGAAACCGTCTGCGCGTGGCGCTGACCGGCCTGACCATGGCCGAGAAGTTCCGTGACGAAGGTCGTGACGTGCTGTTCTTCGTGGACAACATCTACCGTTACACCCTGGCCGGTACCGAAGTATCCGCACTGCTGGGCCGTATGCCCTCCGCAGTAGGTTACCAGCCGACCCTGGCCGAGGAGATGGGTGTTCTGCAAGAGCGCATCACCTCCACCAAGACTGGTTCCATCACCTCCGTACAGGCCGTTTACGTGCCTGCGGATGACTTGACCGACCCGTCTCCGGCGACCACCTTCGCCCACCTGGATGCGACCGTCGTACTGTCCCGTCAGATCGCGGCTCTGGGTATCTACCCGGCCGTTGACCCGCTGGACTCCACCTCCCGTCAGCTGGATCCGCTGGTGGTTGGCAAGGAGCACTACGAGACCGCTCGTGGCGTTCAGACCGTACTGCAGCGCTACAAGGAGCTGAAGGACATCATCGCCATCCTGGGTATGGATGAACTGTCAGAAGAAGACAAACTGACCGTAGCCCGTGCCCGTAAGATCGAGCGTTTCCTGTCCCAGCCGTTCTTCGTGGCCGAAGTATTTACCGGTTCTCCGGGCAAATACGTGCCGCTGAAGGAAACCATCCGTGGCTTCCAGGGCATCCTGAAGGGCGAGTATGACGATCTGCCGGAGCAGGCGTTCTACATGGTTGGCGGCATCGACGAAGTCGTCGAGAAGTCCAAGAAACTGTAAGCCTCGATAGGAGGGCCCATGGCTGAGATGATCTCCTTTCACCTGGATGTGGTGAGCGCCGAAGGAAAACTGTTTTCCGGTCGCGTGCAATCTGCCCAGGTATCAGGCTCCGAAGGTGAGCTGGGTCTCCGCCACGGTCATGCTCCGTTGCTGACTGCCATCAAGCCGGGCCTGGTCCGCTTGATCAAGCAAAATGGTAGCGAAGAGGTGCTGTACATCTCCGGCGGTATGCTGGAAGTACAACCCGAAGCCGTGACCGTGCTGGCCGATACTGCCATTCGCGCCGACGATCTGGATGAGGCGAAAGCCCAGGAAGCCAAGCGTCGTGCCGAAGAGCGGATCAACAGCTCCCATGGTGATATCGACTATGCTCAGGCGTCTGCCGAGCTGGCCAAAGCGATGGCCCAGTTGCGGGTTATCGATATCGTCAAAAAGAATTACCGTTAATCACGGTGATGCAAAAAGCGACCTTCGGGTCGCTTTTTTTTTGCCCGTTGGATAGACTCCGCCCAGCATTTCCACCTGTTTCAAAGGTTAGCTATGTCTCTCAACGTCGTGATCCTGGCTGCGGGCAAAGGCACCCGCATGCGTTCCTCCCTGCCCAAGGTGCTGCACCCCGTTGCCAGCAAGCCCATGGTCTCCCATGTGATCGAGACCGCCCGCCAGATCGGTGCCGAACAGCTGCACCTGGTCTATGGCCACGGCGCCGAACTGCTGAAGGAGCGGATCCAGGCATCCGACCTGAACTGGGTGCTGCAGGCCCAGCAACTGGGGACCGGCCATGCCGTGGCCCAGGCCATTCCGTTCTGGCATGACGAAGACGACGTGCTGGTGCTCTACGGCGATACCCCGCTGATCCAGCCCGAGACCCTGCAACGGTTGCTGGCGGCCAAGGCCGACGATGGCATGGCGCTGCTGACCGTGGTACTGGACAACCCGACCGGCTATGGCCGCATCGTGCGGGAACACGGCCAGGTGGTCGGCATTGTCGAGCAGAAGGATGCCAACGCCGAGCAACTCGCCATCCGTGAAGTGAACACCGGCGTGCTGGTGGCCAACGGCGGCCAGCTGCGCAGCTGGCTCTCCCGCCTGGACAACAAGAATGCCCAGGGCGAGTTCTACCTGACCGACGTCATTGCCATGGCCCACGGTGACAACTGCCCCATCGCTGCAGTCCATCCGGACAGCGCCATGGAAGTGGAAGGGGCCAACAACCGGGTGCAGCTGGCGGCGCTCGAGCGCAGCTACCAGCAGATGCAGGCCGAGAAGCTGATGATCGCTGGCGCCACCCTGATCGATCCGGCCCGTTTCGATCTGCGGGGTTCCCTGGAAATCGGGGAGGAGGTGGTGATCGACGTCAACGTCATCATCGAAGGCAAGGTGGTGCTGGGCAATCACGTGCGCATCGGTGCCGGCAGCGTATTGAAGGATTGCGTGATCGGCGACCACTCCGAGGTGAAACCTTACTCCGTCATCGAAGGTGCGCAAATTGCCGACCAGTGCTCGGTCGGGCCCTTTACCCGCCTGCGCCCGGGTGCCGTGCTGGAGCAGGATGCCCATGTCGGCAACTTCGTCGAGATGAAGAAGGCCCGGCTGGGGGTTGGCTCGAAGTGCGGTCATCTGACCTATCTGGGCGATGCGGAGATCGGTGCCAAGGTGAACATCGGTGCTGGCACCATCACCTGCAATTACGACGGGGTGAACAAGTTCCAGACCATCATCGAGGACGATGTCTTCGTCGGCTCCGATACCCAGCTGGTGGCGCCGGTGAGGATCGGCAAGGGGGCGACTCTGGGGGCCGGCTCCACCATCACCAAGGATGTGGCGGAAAACGAGCTGGTGATCACCCGGGTGCCCCAGCGCCACATTCCGAACTGGCCCCGTCCGGTCAAGAAGAAGTGATGCCCGATCAATGAAATGCAAACCGGCGCCCGAGGGCGCCGGTTTTTTTGCTTATGGCTGATGGCTGGTGTTACTGGTCGATGGCTGGGGGGCCGCCCATGCGGTGGCGGAGGGACTGCTCTCCATCACCTGATACCAGTCGAGCTTGCGAGTCAGCCCCATGACAAGCGCCAGGGTGGCGAACAGCAGCAGGGCGCCGAGCAACAGGGCTGTCTCCTCGGCCTGCAGCAGCCCGAACAGGATGGCGTAGACCAGCCCCAGCAGGGCGGCGAATCCCATGCCCTGTTTCGGGCCGCCCAGCACATGGCTCAGGTAGAAGCCGTTGAGGGCCACACTGGCCAGGGCGGCAATGAGATAGGCCCAGATAAAGCCGAGATGCTCGGTCAGCGCCAGCAGCACCAGATAGAAGATGGCCAGCCCCATGCCCACCAGCGCGTACTGGATGGGGTGTACCCGCAGCCCCTTGAGCAGCTCGAACATGAAGAAGCTGATGAAGGTGAGGCCGATGAACAGCAGGGCATATTTGGCGGCCCGCTCGTTCAGCTGATAGTGATCCACCGGTTGCACCAGGCTGACGCTGAATGACGGCAGTTTGGTGCCCGCTCCCTTCATCATGCGGTTGAAGCGGCTCTCCATGTCGGTGGCGAACCAGCTGGTCTGCCAGCTTGCCTCGAACCCTTGATCCGCAAGGGTGCGTTCACCGGGCAGAAAGTCGCCGAGAAAATTGGGATGGGGCCAGTTGCCGCTCAGGTGAAACCGGCTGTCCTGTCCGAGCGGCACCACTTCCAGCGCGTTCATGCCCTGCAGATCCAGCTCGATGTGAAAGCGGCCATCTTCGTCTGGCAAGGCGTCGAGCGGAGCATGGATCCCCACTCGCCCGTCCCCCAGCTGGGCACCAGGGGCAAACGGGATGCGTTGCTCCCCCCATTGCAGTTCGGGTACGCGGCTGATGCCCCGGGCATCGGAGAGGATCAGGCTGATATAGGGTTTGCCCGGCACCAGGGCGGGATCTGCCGGGTCGAAGCTCAGGTTCGGGTTGCCGGCCACCAGCCCCTTGTCAGCCTGGCTGGTGGGCATCAGGCCGGAGAGGGAGAGGCGACTGTGATAAATCTGGGCCTGATAGATACCGAGCTTGCGCGGGGTCACCTCCATGCTGGCCCGCACGTCCAGCCTCTGGGGCAGCTGGTAGCGATAGACCTGCTCCTTGCGAACGAAATGTTTGCCATCCTGCTCGACGGTGACGGTCCGGGTATAGGGCTGTACCAGTACGGGCCCCATCAGGCGCTGGGGCCCGCTGTGGCTGGCCATGATGCTGTGAATGGCCTGACTGCGATAGGCCTGGCGCTCCCGATTCAGCTCCATGATGGCGTGAACCGGGATCATCATCAGCAGGCAGAGCAACAGCAGCAGGGCGATCTTGTGGGTGAAAATCTGTTTGACCATGACACGTCTCCTTGTTGTTGAACGGGAGTGTGCCGGGGTCGCGTGAAGGGAGGATGGGGCAGTGTGAAGTGGTGGTGAAGGGGGATAAAAAAACCGGCGCCAGGCGCCGGTGTTGCTGGCATCAGAGTGTCTTCAACCGGGCCGGCAGGGAGGCGAACACCTCCTCCCTGGCCCTGAGGGAAGCGAACTGCTTGCCCGGCTTCTGGATAACGGTGTGGACGAAGATGAGCGTCTTGTCCTGTTTGCTGGCCCAGCCGACGAACCAGCCGATCTGCTGCTCCCTGTCCAGGCTGCCATCCAGCAGCTTGGGGTAGCCCATGCCGGTCTTGCCGTGGATCTGCCAACCGTCGATGTCGGGCTGACGCATCAGGTTGGCGGTATGACGCAGGGTCTGGGCGGAGACCGGCAGCTTGCCGCTCACCATCTTGCCAAGGAAGCGGGCTTGCTCCTGGGGGCTGATGGCGAGGCTGGTGCTGAGCCAGGCCTGGGTCAGACCGTCGTGCTTGCCCGGGTTGCCTTCGAGATCCCGGTTGCCGTAGTCGAAGCTGTCCACGTAGTGCTGGAAGCGAGCTTCTCCCAGCCACTCGGTGAGGCGCTGCGAGTACCAGATGACCGAGAATTGCATCCAGCTGCTCGGGGTGGTGGTCTGTTTCCACTCCGGCAGGAAATCAGGATCACCGGCCTTGAACGGCAGGGCCGGCAGTTGTTCATCCACCAGGAAGCCGCTGTCATAGCCCATCAGTGCCAGCGGGATCTTGAAGGTGGAGGCCGGGGTCAACTGGGCGGCACAGTCCCCCTGGGTGCTGACGGGTTTGCCGGTTCCATCGGCAAACAGCATGCAGCCAGAAGCGGCGCTGGCAGGCAGTGCACAGAAGAGGCCGGCGGCAAGCAGACCGGACAACAGCATACGGGGCATATCTATCTCCTTGATTAATACGAATGCGCATCGACGGGGAAGGTCGTCATCGAGGAGGTGCAGCTTAGCCCGGCTCTGTGTGCTTGGTGTGAAGTGTCCTCAGTTGCCGGGCAGCCAGAGTGTGGCCAGCACCCCCCCGTCCGGCTGATTGGCAAGGGCAAGATGGCCGCCGTGCTGGCGTGCCACCTCCATGGCAAAACTGAGCCCGAGGCCGCTGCTCTTGCCCTTGTCTGGCCTTGGCAGGGAGTAGAAACGCTCGAAAATCCTGGGCAGCGCAAAGTCGGGAATGCCTGGCCCCTGATCCCGCACCCGGAAGCAATAACCCCCCTCCTCCATGGCGCCGCTCAGCACCAGGGTACTGCCGGCGGGGGCGAAATCGAGGGCGTTGTCCAGCAGGTTGCCAAGGGCCTGCTCCACCAGCAGGGGATCCCACTTCTGCTTCTGACCTTCCCCCAGCTCGGCGTGCAGGGCGATCTGGCGGCGCTGGGCCTGGATCTGGCGGGCATCGAGCACCCGTCTGCCCAGCCGGGCCGGCTCAACGGATTGTCTGTCCAGCCCCTGCCCTGATTCGAGGCGGGCGAGTTGCAGCATGCGTTCGATCAGCTGCTGCATGCGGGCCGTCTCCAGATTGATGTTGCCGATGAAGCGCTTTGCGATGTCCGGCGGCGGCGCCTCGGCCAGGATCTCCCCCGCCCCGCGAATGGCCGCCAGCGGGCTTTTGAGCTCGTGGGTCAGGCTGTGGACATAGGCCTCGATATAGGCCTTGCCGTCCAGTTGGCGGCGCATGGTCTCCAGGGAGTGGCCTAGCCTGTCCAGTTCGGGGCTGTAGAGGCGCGGCAGGCTGGCGGGCTGACCCTGGCTGATTGCATCCGCATAGTGCACCAGCTTGCCGATGGCGCGGTTGAGCCACCACACCAGCAAGGCGCCGATGAGCAGCGAGATGAACAGCAGCAGGGCCGCCCCTTTCAGCAACTGGTGTTCGCTGCGCTCTATCATGGGCTGCAGGGTGCTGTTGGGCTTGGCGACGGTGAGGGAGCCGATGATCTCGACCCCTTCCCGCAGCGGAGCTGCCACATACATGGTCGAGCTGGCAGCATCGTCGGGATCGGTGCGGGTGCTGCGGGCGCCATATTCGCCACGCAGGGTCAGGTAGACGTCGTTCCAGCGCGAGTAGTCCTTGCCCAGATCCACCCCGTCCGAGTCGTAGACCACCCTGCCTTTTGCGTCGGTCACATAGATGCGGTACTCCGCCTGCTGCTTGAGGTGGCCATCGATGAGGGCATTGATGGGACTCTGGTTGAGGCGGGCGAAGGCGCTGGCCAGCCGGCCATTCGCCATCTTTCCTTCCTGCATGTCGTCCAGGGCCAGGGGGGCCAGCATCTGCGCCATGTCCACCAGGGTATCTTCGGTGGCGCTGCGTACCCCGGGCTTGATCTCCTCGACGAAGATCTCCAGCACGAACCAGGCGGCCAGGGCGAAGATCAGCACCAGGCCGCACAGCAGTTGCAATCCGATTCTCATCTCATCCCCCTGCCGATGCCCGGCCACCCTGAGTTCATGCCAGCTCCAGACTGTAGCCCAGCCCGCGGTGGGTCAGGATCAGGTTGGCGTCAGGATCCCGCTCCCGCAGCTTGGCTCTCAGGGTCTTGATGTGGGTGTCGACGGTGCGATCCAGACTCTCTTCCGCATCCTGCCACACCAGGTCCATCAGCTGCTGGCGGGAGTAGACCCGACCCGGCGCCAGCATCAGGGTCTTGAGCAGCAGGTACTCATAGCGGGTGAGCGTCAGGGGCTGGCCCAGGAAGCAGATTCGTGCCCGCTCCTCGTCCAGGGCGAGTGGCTGTATCGGCTGGGAGGGGGCGGGCTGGCTGCGGCGCAGGATGACCCGCACCCGGGCACACACCTCACGAGGCGAGAAGGGTTTGGCCACATAGTCGTCTGCCCCTATCTCCAGCCCGATCAGCCTGTCTATCTCCTCGCTGCGAGCGGTGAGAAACATCAGGGGAATATCGGTCAGTGCCCGCACCCGCTTGCACAGTTCGAAACCGCTGATGTCCGGCAGCCCCACATCCAGGATCAAAAAATCCGGTCGCGTCTGTTCCAGTCGCGCCAGCAACGGCTGACCGAGGGGGAACCACTCCACCTCGAAACCATCGGTCTGCAGGGCATAGATCAGGGTATCGGCAATGCTGGCTTCATCTTCCACCAGCCAGATGAGTCGTTTTTGCATGGCATCCTCGTCGCAAATCAGCTGCCCCATTCTGGCATCGAACCAAATCGGATCCTATTTGCCGTTTGATTTTTCCCGAAAAGGCATTAATATTTCGTCATTCTTTCGAATCGAAACTTATAAATGACCAAACGCAACACACAGCAGCGCCGTCACACCATAGTGAGTCTGGTGCAGGAGCAGGGGGAAGTCAGCGTCGATGCCCTGGCCAAACACTTCGCCACTTCCGAGGTGACCATCCGCAAAGATCTGGCGGTGCTGGAGACCGGTGGCCTGTTGCTGCGTCGCTACGGCGGTGCCGTTCCCCTCCCCAGCGAGATGGTGGTGGACAGCAACCCGGAACAAGTTTCGAATCGAAAGCTTGCCATTGCCCGCGCCGCCGCCGAGCGGATCCGCGATCACAACCGCGTCATCATCGACAGCGGCAGCACCACCAGCGCCATGATCCCCATGCTGGGCAACAAGCGCGGCCTCATTGTCATGACCAACTCCCTCAATGTGGCCGGTGCCCTGCGCGAGCTGGAAAACGAACCCACCCTGCTGATGACTGGCGGGACCTGGGATCCCCACTCCGAATCTTTCCAGGGGAAGGTGGCGGAGCAGGTGCTGCGTTCCTATGACTTCGACCAGCTCTTCATCGGTGCCGATGGCATCGACCCGGAGCGGGGCACCACCACCTTCAACGAGCTGGTGGGCCTCTCCCGGGTCATGGCCGAAGTGTCGCGGGAGGTCATCGTCATGGTGGAGTCGGAGAAGATCGGCCGAAAAATCCCCAATCTCGAGCTGCCCTGGTCCGGCATCCATACCCTGGTGACCGACGAGGGGCTGAGCAATGCGGCCAGAGAACAGATTCAGGCCAGGGGGATCACGCTGATTTGCGCCCCCGTGGCCGTGTGATTTGAACAAACCATTATCCAACCGAATTAACGTCTTACGTTTCAAGGAGAAGTGTATGTGTGGCATCGTCGGGGCCGTCGCCCAACGTGATGTGGCTGAAATCCTGGTAGAGGGCCTGCGCCGTCTGGAATACCGTGGCTACGATTCGGCCGGTGTTGCCGTGTTCAGCGCCAACCAGCCGCTGCAGCGGGTGCGTCGCCTCGGAAAGGTGGCCGAACTGGCCAAGGCACTGGAAGAGCAGTCCGTCCACGGTGGTACCGGCATTGCCCACACCCGCTGGGCTACCCATGGCGAGCCGTCCGAGCGCAATGCTCACCCCCACGTCTCCGAGCATATCGTGGTGGTGCACAACGGCATCATCGAGAACCACGAAGAGCTGCGGGAAGAGTTGAAGGCGCTGGGCTATGTGTTCAGCTCCGACACCGACACCGAAGTGATTGCCCACCTGGTGCACCACGAGCTGAAATCCGCCCCCAGCCTGCTGGCGGCCATGCAGGTAGCGGTGAAGCAGCTGCGCGGCGCCTACGGCACCGTGGTGATGGACAGCCGTGACGACAGCCGCGTGGTGGTGGCCCGCTCCGGCTCCCCCCTGGTGATCGGCCGCGGCATCGGCGAGAACTTCATCGCCTCCGACCAGATGGCCCTGCTGCCGGTGACCCGCCGCTTCATCTTCCTAGAAGAGGGCGATGTGGCCGAAGTGACCCGCCGCGACGTGCATATCTTCGATACCGACGGCCATGCCGTGGTACGCGAGGAGCTGGAGTCCGAACTCTCCCACGACGCCGGTGACAAGGGCGAGTATCGCCACTACATGCTCAAAGAGATCCACGAGCAACCCAAGGCCATCACCAACACCCTGGAAGGGCGTCTGGGTGGTGATCACGTGGTGGTCGAGTCGTTCGGCAATGGTGCGCGCGCCATCTTCGACAAGGTCGATCACGTGCAGATCGTCGCTTGTGGCACCTCCTATCACTCCGGCATGGTGGCTCGCTACTGGTTCGAAGAGATCGCCGGCGTCTCCTGCGACGTGGAGATCGCCTCCGAGTTCCGCTATCGCAAGTCGGTGGTGCGCCCCAACAGCCTGCTGGTGACCCTCTCCCAGAGCGGCGAGACCGCCGATACCCTGGCGGCCCTGCGTCTGGCCAAGGAGTCCGGCTACATGAGCTCGCTGGCCATCTGCAACGTGCCGGGCTCCTCCCTGGTGCGTGAATCGGATCTGGCCTTTATGACCCGAGCCGGTGCCGAAATCGGCGTGGCCTCCACCAAAGCGTTCACCACCCAGCTGGCCGGTCTGCTGATGCTGGTGGCCTCCATCGGTCGTTGCCGTGGCCACCTGAGCACCGCCGCCGAAGCTGAGCTGGTCAAGGCGCTGCAGGCCCTGCCGCTGCGCATCAAGGAGAGCCTGGCGCTGGCCAAGGATATCGAGGCCCTGGCCGAAGAGTTTGCCGACAAGCACCACAGCCTGTTCCTGGGTCGCGGCAGCCAGTACCCCATCGCCATGGAAGGGGCACTCAAGCTCAAAGAGATCTCCTACATCCACGCCGAGGCCTATGCCGCCGGTGAGTTGAAGCACGGTCCGCTGGCGCTGATCGATGCCGAGATGCCCATCATAGTGGTGGCGCCGAACAACGATCTGCTGGAGAAGCTCAAGTCCAACGTGGAAGAGGTGCGTGCCCGTGGCGGTATCCTCTACGTCTTCGCCGATGCCGATACCGGCTTCAAGAGCGACGAGACCATGCGGGTGATGAGCCTGAACCACGTGGAAGAGGTGATCGCGCCGATCGTCTATACTGTGCCGCTGCAGCTGCTCTCCTACCATGTTGCCCTCATCAAGGGTACCGACGTGGATCAGCCGCGCAACCTGGCAAAATCCGTGACGGTGGAATAAGCCGTCGCCGGAAATGAAAAAAGAGCCGCATTGCGGCTCTTTTTGTTTTGGCAAAACAGGCTATGACAGCCGCAGGTTGGTGATGGTGACGTCGTCCAGGGAAGGCACAATGATGCCGCTGGAGATGCTCTTGGCAATCGCCTGGTTGCGGTTGCGCGAGTCCGTCTTGTTGGTGACCTGATTGAGGTGGAAGTTCACGGTTCGCTCGCTGATGCCGAGGATGGTGGCGATCTCCCAGGAGGTTTTGCCCTCGCTGGCCCAGAAAAGGCACTCCTTCTCCCGATCCGACAGCTCGGCCAGGTATTTCATCAGGTCTGGTCTGGCCTTGATGAGGGTCAGGGCCGAGTTGAAGATGTAGCTGGCACAGAATGACAGCAGGGGAACGTTTTCAAACATCAGATCGGAATTGGACTTCTCCTTGCTGATGAAAGAGAGGATGCCGTGTTCCCCCTGAGGTGTGTGCAGCGGGAAGGAGACGCCGTTCCTCACCCCGAAGTCGGCGGCGAGGTTCATCACCTCCCTGCTGGCGCTGGGCAACCAGGGGGCATCGCAATCGAGCTTGTTCCAGAAGATGGGCTGGGTCTGCTTCAGTCCCAGGAAGACGACCGGATCCTGGGTCAGGTAGTGCCGTTCCGAATAGGCATCAAACCAGCTGGTGGGGCAGTTGTTGAACAAGGCCACATGGGATTTCTGCATGCTGATGGGGAAAATAATCAGCAAACGGAAGTAATCAAACCCCATCTGATGACTGAAGCGCTCCAGTTGTTGCTGGATCTCGCTGGTCTTCTTCGCCTTGGTGAACCGATCTATGTGTTCCCAGATCGCATCGTTAAACATGTAAGTCTCCTTTTTCGATCACTTATCTTGCTGATCGAAAAGACATTTTTTAGTTATTTAAAATGGTGTTGCGACTACCAACGCCAGTTATTCCCGTACTTGTCTAAAAAGTATCCTGTTTTTTCGGCCAGAGGCCAAGAAAATCATCTGATTGCCAGTGACCCTACTCTTTGAGACAATGAGAATAGTTATCATTGTTAAGATTTATATCATGAACAAGTTTTGGGGTCTGGCCTTGTTACCCATGGCCGTTCATTGCGTCGTGTCCGCCGACGAGGTGGTTGCGCCAGCATTGAAGAACAGTATCGCCGACGGGAAAGCCTCCCAGCTGCGTGTGGAGAAAGCCGCCGATGGAGCCGTCGCCGCCAGGATTGAGCTGCAAAATGCCCAACTGCAACTGCGGGATCTGGAAGCCTACAACCGCTACATGCAGTCTCTGGTGGCCGATCAGCAAAACGAGCTGGGCAAGCTGAACCAGCAGTTGGAGGCGGTACAGGAGACCAGACAGGGGCTTGTCCCCCTGATGCTGCAGATGCAAGCCGATCTGGAACAGCTGGTACAGGATGACATCCCGCTGCGCAGGGAGGATCGTCTGGCGCGGGTTGCTGCCTTGAAAGCGACGCTGGCAAGAGCCGATGTGAGCGAGGCGGAGAAGTTCCGCCAGCTATTGCAGGCCTATCAGATTGAAGCCGAATACGGCAGCAGGCTGGACCATTATTCCGCCGAGCTGGTGCTGGATGGCGCACCGCGCCGGGTCGACGTGCTGGCACTGGGCCGGGTCTCCCTGCTGGCGATGACCGCCGATCGCTCCCAGGCGTGGCGCTGGTCTGCCGAGCACAAGCAGTGGCAAGCCCTCGACGGCCAGTGGCTCTCCCCCATCGCCGAGGCGTTGGAAATGGCTGCCGACAAGAAAGTTCCCCAGTTGTTAAATGTCCCCCTTTCCGTCAGCCGTGGTCAGGAGGCCCAGTCATGAGCGTCACCATGAAGTGGTTACCCCTTGCCCTCGCCCTCTCTCTGGGCACCACAGCCGCCGTGGCCGAGGAAGCCTGGCAGCAGCAGGAACAGGCCCGTGAGCAGAAGGCTCAGCAGGATCTGGCGTCTGTCTCCAGGGAGCTGAGCAGTGCCCGTGCCAAGCTGGCCGAGGCCCAGCGCCTGAGCAAGGAGCTGGCCAGCCAGTTCGCGGCCAATGAAAAGCAGCTGGTGGAGCTCAATACCCAGTGGGAGCAAGCCTCCGGCGACATGAACGACATCTTTGCGGTCACCCGTCAGGGGGCAAGCGATGCGGTCAAGCTGCTGAGCGAATCCGCCGTCGAGGGCCAGTATCCTGATCGCCTCGCCCCGCTGAAAACCATGGCACAGGATAAACAGGTGCCTGATCGCGCCGCCCTTGCCCTGCTGCCAGCCACCTTGCTACAGGAGATCCGCGAATCGGGCCGGGTTGCCCAGTTCAACGGCAAGGTGCTTGATGCCCAGGGCGTTGCCAGCGAGCAGACGTTGACCCGGATCGGCAGCTTCACCCTGCTGGGCGATGCTGGTTTCTTGCAACCGGAGGCCGAAGGCCTGAGTCCGGTGCTGGGCCTGCCAGGCAGCGTGCTTTCCGCTGTGGCCGCTTATCAGGGTCAGGAGGGAGAAGCGTTGCCGCTGGATCCCTCCCACGGTGTTCTGCTCGATATGCTGGCCCAGGCGCCCACCTTCTGGCAGCAAGTCCAGCAGGGCGGCCAGGTCGGCGCCATCATCGTGCTGCTGGCCGCTATCGGCCTGGGGATCGCTGGAGTACGGCTGTGGAGCCTCTCTCGCGAACTGGGTCGGGTTCGTCGCCAGCTCAAGAGCGGTGAATATCATGCCGACAACGCCCTCGGCCGGGTGCTGACGGTGGCTGACAAGCATCCAGAACTGAGCATGGAGACCCTCGAACTGCGTCTGGATGAGGCGATCCTGCAGGAGACCCCTCGCCTGGAGCGCGGCATCGGCATGGTCAAGGTGATCGCGGCCATCGCCCCCATGCTGGGTCTGCTCGGGACAGTGACCGGTATGATCGGCACCTTCCAGGCCATCACCCAGTTCGGTACCGGCGATCCCAAGATCATGGCGGGCGGCATCTCCATGGCCTTGGTCACCACGGTGCAGGGTCTGGTAGCGGCCATTCCGCTGATCCTGGCCCACAGCCTGCTGCAGTCCCGTTTCACCGAGCTCTCCAACGTGCTGGAACAGCAGGTGGCCGGGATCCTGGCCGAGCGGGCCGAAAGCAATGGTGACAGGGTGGAGCGGGTAGCATGATGCTCGACATCTGGCAGCAGTTGCAGAGCTTCATGGGCCGTGGCGGCCCGGTGCTCTGGGTCATTCTGGCCTTGCTGGTGCTGATGTGGATTCTGATGATCGAGCGGCTGCTCTACCTCAACCTGGGGTTTGCACCGTTGCAGCGTGAGCTGCTGGGCCGCTGGCAGGCGCGTCGCGAGCGTCACAGCTGGCACGCTCGCGCGATTCGCGGGCGCTGGCTGGCAGAAGTGGAGCTGGCGCTCAACCGTCATCTGATCTTCATCCGCACCCTGGTGGTGCTCTGCCCCATGCTGGGGTTGCTGGGTACAGTGACCGGCATGATAGGCGTATTCGATGCGCTGGCTGCGGCCAACCGCTTTAACCCGGAGAGCATGGCGGGCGGGATCTCACGCGCCACCATCCCCACCATGGCAGGCATGGTGGTGGCCCTCTCCGGCGTGTTGTTACTTAGCCGGCTCGAGAGTCAGGCCAAGCGTGCGCTGGCCAAGACCCGGGACGGCCTGCGAGAAGAGAAGGTAATGCAATGAGACGGCAATCCAAACGCCAGCGCGATGAAGTGCAGATCGACATGACCCCCATGCTGGATATCGTCTTCATCATGCTGATCTTCTTCATCGTGACCACCTCCTTCGTGCGCGAAGCCGGGCTTGAGGTACACAGACCCCAGGCCAGCCAGGCCAAGGCGCAGAAATCGTCCAGCATCATGCTGGCGATCGGCGCTCAGGGGCAGATCTTCCTCGACCGCAAACAGGTGGATGTGGAGCGGGTGCAGGCCACCCTCGCCCGACTGTTGGCGGAGCAGCCCGAGGCAAGCCTGGTTATCCAGGCCGACGAGCGGGTACCCCACGGCAAGGTGGTGCGGGTGATGGATGAAGCCAAGGCGGCAGGCATCGCCAACATCGCCGTGGCGGTGGCACCGAAATGAAACACAAGTTGATGAGCCTGGGACTGGGGATCGCCCTCAGTCTGGGCATCCTGTTGTTCATGGCCACCCTGGTGGAGCCGCCCGGAGGGGAGAAGGCGATCACAGAGCAGAAATCCATCGTCATCAACATGCAGAACGAGGTGACCGAGGTACAGGTGCGTGAACGGCCGGTACCCCAGGAGCCGGAACCCTTGCCGGAGCCGCCTGCCGCGCTGGCTTCGACACCGCTGCCCATGCCGGCGGCGGCCCCGTTGCCTTCGGTACAGCCGAGCCTGGATCTGGTCTCGACCCTGAGCGCGGTACAGGTCTCTGCCCCTGGCGTGGCGACCAGTCCCACTCCGGTCGCGAGCGGCAATTTCCATGGTCAGCAGCAGGGTACCGGGATCGGTGCCGGCGACATGCTGATGCCGCTGCAACGGGTTGAGCCTGTTTATCCCTACCGGGCCCAGCAGGCCGGCATCGAGGGGTCCGTGACCTTGCGTTTCAGCGTCGATGCAGACGGCCGGGTACAGGATGTGGAGGTGGTCGAGGCGAAGCCGAAGCGTCAGTTCGAGCGAGCGGCCATTCAGGCGATCAACAAGTGGCGCTATCAGCCGAGGCCGGGCGCCACCGACAAACTGGTGCAAGTCATCACGCTCAAATTCAAATTGGAGTCATAACCATGTTGCGGATCTGGATCTGTCTGCTGGCCCTGGTCAGCCAAGCCTGTCTGGCGATGGAGGTGAGCCTTCATTTCTCCCGCCAGCTGGAGCCCGTGATGAAGCTCTATCAATCCGGCCAGTGGCAACAGGCCCAGAGCAAGGCGGCTGTGCTCAAACCCGGTTCCGAGGCTGAGCACGCCTGGCTGGCGCAGTTACAGGCCTCTCTGGCCGCCAATCTGCAGCATACCGCACAGGCGAGTCGCTACGTGGAGCAGGCTCTTGCCTATAAAGAGTGGCCAGAGCAGCAACGACTTCAGTTGTTGCGTCTGCGCGGGGATATCCAGGCCCAGCAATCCAACTGGTCCGGCGCCATCGCCAGCTACAAGGCCGCATTGGCCATCAAGGCTGACGATACCTTGCGTCTGCGCTTGGCTGGCCTCTATTACCACAACAAGCAGTACGGCGAGGCAGCCAGCCAGAGTGAACAACTGTTGAAGAAAAGCTGGCAGAAGCAGGCAGCCATCATCCGCCTCTCCTCCCTCACTGCATTGCAGCGTTACGGCGTGGCTGCGGATCAGGCCGAAGAGTTGATCCGCCGCGAGCCGAAAGAGAGCAAGTGGTGGCAGCAGGCGGTGTCGCTCAATCTCTCCGCCAAGTGTGGTGATCGAGCGCTTACACTGCTGCAAACCGCCATCGACCGTCAACTGATGGATGATGCCGCCGCCCGCAACCAGCTGATCCGCCTGTATGCCTGGCAGGGACTGCCCTATCGCGGTGCGCGTCTGCTGGAGTCTGCCATGGCCAAGGGACAGATGAAGCAGAACGCGGAGAATCGCCAATTGCTGGCCCAGTTGTGGGAAGGGGCACGTGAGTGGCCGAAGGCTGTGGACAGCTGGCAACTGCTTGCCCAGGAACATGCTCACCCCAAGGCCGCCATGCGTGCCGCCGAACTGCTGCTGCAACAGGGCAAGACGGATGCCGCCATGACCCAGCTCGCGGCCATCAAGTCAGTGAAGGGAGAGCAGGGCAACAGAGCCAAGGCCCTGCTGGTGCAGGCACACCTCAATAAAGAACAATATGCTCAGGCGCTGGTGTTGGCTCGCGAGCTGCAACAGCAGAACAACTGGCAAGACAGGGCGACCAGCTGGGTCAACTACATTCAGGCCCAGACTGACGGTATGAACAAAAAAGCGGCATGAAACTGGGGTAAACTCTCATTTCATGGGGTTTAGCCTGCTTTTTCAGCAAACGAGCGCATTTTTACAAAAAGCCCTTGTCATCCCGGCGCGGCTCCCTATAATGCGCCCCTACCAGCACGGCGGACCACGCCAACCTGATGAGCCAGCTTCCTTAGGAAGTGGGCGCCGAAAGAAAAGCGAAAACAACCGCTTGACTTTCGAAGTGAGGAGTGTAATATGCGCCTCCTCAACGCGATAAGCGTGACGCTCTTTAACAATTTGAATCAAGCAATCTGTGTGGGCACTCACAGCATCGAGCATCAAAAACAATTTTTGATTTTCAATGTCTGATGAAGTGACCAAAGCAACGAAAGTTGCAGCAGTTAATTCAGCAATTCATTGAGCCGCTTTTCGAAGCAACCAAACTTAAATTGAAGAGTTTGATCATGGCTCAGATTGAACGCTGGCGGCAGGCCTAACACATGCAAGTCGAGCGGC